>NZ_JAPWHT010000144.1:0-21897 GCF_027270795.1 Streptomyces sp. ActVer | reverse complement strand
CTTCGGTGTACGGCTGACCGGTCAGGCGGCGATCACGGTGCCGGATCTGCGCGGCGTCCTCGCGGCGGTGGCCGCGGGCGCCGGGATCTCGGTGCTCCCCCGCTACCTGTGCCTCGACGAGCTGGCCTCCGGCGCGCTGGTGACCCTGCTGGACCCGGAGGACCCGCCGATCAACACCGCGTATCTGGTGCGGCGCCCGGGGGTGTCGGACAACCCGCACGTCGCGCTCGTCGGGGAACGGATCCTGGCGGCCGGCCGGACCTGGTGACGGCCCGCGGAAGGTAGCGGGCCACCCCGGGGGCGGGCCACCGGCGGTCGGCCGGACGAAGGAATTCGTCACCTGCCCGGTCCCGGCCCGCATGCGGAACCAGTGATCTTCGCATTGGCTCGGTCCGAAGGCGCACGGGCGTTCCCAACCCTCGGCGGCGCATGGGATGTACCGCCAACCGTGCTGTCGGAGGGCAGTTCTATGCGTATGACCCAGATGCTCGTCCGCTCCGGCCTGACCGTGGCGGCCGCCGCCGCGCTGCCGCTGACCCTCACCGCCACGCAGGCCGTCGCGGTGAACACGGCCATCAATGTGACCACCAGCGGCACGACGGTGCAGGTGACCACCAGCGACTGCGCCACCAGGTCCAACGGCTCCATGGGGAATGCCTCGCTGCTCTCCAGCGGTCAGGCCAACTTCGCACAGGGGCGCCAGGCGACCTTGTCCGGGACCAGCACCAGCCAGGCCGCGGCCTGGTCCAGCGTCACCACCGGCACCTACACCGTCATCGTGGTCTGCGCCGACGGCACCACGGCGGGCACCCAGGCCGTCACCGTCTCCCCCGTCTCCAGCCCCACGATCTCCGCGACGGCGACGGCGACAGCCACCTCGTCGGCATCACCGTCGCGCGGAGTCATGGGCGGGTTGGGCGGCGGCACGAAGGGCTACGGCGCCGCCACCTACGCGGCGGGCGGCGTCCTGGTGGCCGCGGGAGTCGGGGCCACGGTCTGGGTCCTGCGCCGACGCTCCAAGCCGCACCGGCTGTGAGCACGGCGGCGGCCCGGAACCCCGATCCCGATGACCGGAACCCCGGTCTCGACGAGGAGACCGGGCCGCCGCCGACCACCGAATACCCGGACCGTCAGGACGCCGGGTCCTGCGCGGGAAGCCGTTCGAACTCCTCCAGCGCGTGCGTCAGCCAGCCCGTCCAGAAGGTCTCCAGGTCGATCCCGGCCCTCAGGACGAGGTGCTGAAGGCGGTCCTGCGGCGCGTCCTTGCCGGGCGGGAAGTCCCGCTCCTGGATCTCCTCGTACTCCGCCAACTGCCGCTGGTGCAGGTCGAGATGGCGCCGCAGGTCCGCCTCGATGCCCTCCGTGCCGACCACCGCCGCGGCACGCAGCC
Organism: Streptomyces sp. ActVer; assembly: GCF_027270795.1. NCBI lineage: Bacteria > Bacillati > Actinomycetota > Actinomycetes > Kitasatosporales > Streptomycetaceae > Streptomyces > Streptomyces sp. ActVer. Next base: position 20,507 of record NZ_JAPWHT010000144.1, on the reverse strand, counting down.
GCAGCAGCAGCGTGTCGCGGAGCGGCTTGGGGTCCTGGGACGCGGCGGTCCACCTGGCCAGTTCGGCGCGGCCCGCGGGCAGGACCTCGTACCGCTTCTTCTGCCCCCGGGCCGGCTGCTGTGTCGGCAGGGCCCTGATGTGTCCCTCGGCCTCCAGTTTTCCCAGCTCGCGATAGATCTGCTGATGCGTCGCCGACCAGAAGTAGCCGATCGACCTGTCGAAGCGACGGGTCAGCTCCAGCCCCGATGACGGCTTTTCGAGCAGGGCGGTGAGGATCGCGTGCGGGAGTGACATGGAGTCATCCTAGGGACGGACCCCATGGCCCCTACAGCGCCGCCGCCAGCTCCGTTCCCTGCTTGATGGCCCGCTTGGCGTCCAGTTCGGCCGCCACGTCGGCGCCGCCGATGAGGTGCACGCTGCGGCCGTCGGCGCGCAGCGCCTCGTACAGGTCGCGGCGCGGTTCCTGGCCCGTGCAGAGCACGATCGTGTCGACGGGGAGGACGGAGGCCCGACCGTCGACGGTGACGTGCAGGCCTGCATCGTCGATGCGGTCGTACCGGACGCCCGGGACCATGGTGACGCCGCGGTGCTTGAGCTCGGTGCGGTGGATCCAGCCGGTGGTCCTGCCGAGGCCTCCGCCGACCTTGGACGTCTTGCGCTGCAGGAGGTGGACGGTCCGCGGCGGGGCGGGTCGCTCGGGGGTTCCGAGGCCGCCCGGCGCGCGGTAGTCCATGTCCACGCCCCAGTGCCGGAAGTACGTCGCCGGGTCCTCGCTCGCCTTGTCGCCGCCGTCGGTCAGGTACTCGGCGACGTCGAAGCCGATGCCGCCCGCGCCGAGGATCGCGACACGGTCGCCGACGGGCGCGCCGTCGCGCAGCACGTCGAGGTAGCCGACGACGCTGGGGTGGTCGACGCCCGGGATCTCGGGGGTGCGCGGGCCGACTCCCGTGGCGACGACGACCTCGTCGTACGCGGAGACGTCTTCGGCGCTGACGGGGGTGTTCAACCGCACGTCCACGCCGTGCAGTTCGAGCTGCGTACGGAAGTAGCGGATGGTCTCGTCGAACTCCTGCTTGCCGGGAACCCGGCGGGCCACATTGAGCTGGCCGCCGATCTCGTGCGCGGCGTCGTAGAGGGTGACGTCATGGCCGCGCTCGGCGGCGCTGACCGCACAGGCGAGTCCGGCCGGGCCCGCACCGACCACGGCAACCTGCTTGCGCCGCCTGGTCGGTGAGAGGACGAGCTCCGTCTCGTGGCAGGCCCTCGGGTTCACCAGACATGACGTGATCTTGCCGCTGAACGTGTGGTCGAGGCAGGCCTGGTTGCAGCCGATGCAGGTGTTGATGGCTTCGGGGCGGCCCGCTTCAGCCTTGGCCACGAAGTCCGGGTCGGCGAGCATCGGGCGGGCCAGCGACACCATGTCGGCGTGGCCCTCGGCGAGCAACTGCTCCGCGAGATCAGGGGTGTTGATGCGGTTGGTCGTCACGAGCGGAATCGACACGGCGCCCATGACCTTCTTGGTCACCCAGGCGTACGCGCCCCGCGGCACCGAGGTCGCGATGGTCGGGATCCGGGCCTCGTGCCAGCCGATGCCGGTGTTGATGATGGTCGCCCCGGCCGCCTCGACGGCCTTGGCGAGCGTGATCACCTCGTCGAACGACGATCCGCCCGGGACCAGGTCCAGCATCGACAGCCGGTAGATGACGATGAAGTCCTCGCCGACCGCCTCCCGCACCCGGCGGACGATCTCGACGGGGAACCGCATGCGGTTCTCGTACGAACCGCCCCAACGGTCTTCGCGTTTGTTGGTCTGCGCGGCGATGAACTCGTTGATGAGGTAGCCCTCGGAGCCCATGATCTCGACGCCGTCGTAGCCGGCGTGCCGCGCGAGGCGGGCGGCCCTGGCGTAGTCGTCGATGGTCCGCTCGACCTCGTCGTCGGTGAGCGCGTGCGGCGGGTACGGGCTGATCGGCGCCTGGAGCGCACTGGGGGCGACCAGGTCCTGGTGGTAGGCGTACCGCCCGAAGTGGAGGATCTGCATCGCGATCTTCCCGCCCTCGCGGTGCACCGCGGCGGTGATCCCGCTGTGCCGCTCGGCCTCCGCCTCGGTGGTGAGCTTGGCCCCGCCCTCGTACGGGCGGCCCGCCTCGTTGGGGGCGATGCCACCGGTGACGATGAGGCCGACACCACCGCGCGCCCGGGCGGCGTAGAACTCCGCCATGCGCTCGAAGCCCCGCTCGGCCTCTTCAAGGCCGACATGCATCGAGCCCATGAGCACACGGTTCGCCAACGTGGTGAAGCCCAGGTCGAGCGGGTTCAGCAGATGCGGGTAACGGCTCATGGGCCCCTCCGTACGCGGTGTCGTCATGTCTTTGTAGACGACGGAGGCGACCTTTTGCAACTAGTTGCACAATGGCGCGGCCCAAAGGGGCGAGGGGCTGCGACATACGCGACTGCGCCGGGTGGGCGCGACCAGCCGCGGACGACCCGCACCCTCTAGCTACTCTTCACGCCAATCACGACGTTCGCGTAAAGCTCCTCCGAGACCTCCAGCCTCGGTATCAGCCCGGCATCGGCGAAGATCTGGACAGCCGACCCCGCCTGGCGCTCACTCGTCTCGGCGAGGAGGCTCCCGCCGGGCGCCAGCCACCGCGGCGCCTCCCCGGCGACACGACGCAGGACATCGAGCCCGTCCCCACCCCCGTCGAGGGCCACGAGAGGCTCATGGTCACGGGCCTCTGGCGGCAGCAGCCCGACCTCGGCGCTGGGAACGTACGGCACATTGGCGGCCAGAATGCCGACGCGCCCGCGAAGGGCACGCGGCAACGCCTCGAAGAGATCCCCCTCGTAGACATGGGCACCCGCGCCCGCGTTCCGCCGAGCGCACCGCACCGCGGCGGGGTCGACGTCGGCGGCGTGCAACTCGACGCCGGGAAGCGCGGCGGCGAGCGCCGCACCCACCGCACCCGAGCCGCAGCACAGGTCCACGACGACGGGCGCCCCGGGAGCGAGCGCGACGGCCTGTTCGACCAGGAACTCGGTGCGTCGGCGGGGCACGAAGACACCGGGTTCCACGGCTATGCGCAGACCCCTGAACTCGGCCCAGCCCAGGACGTGTTCGAGGGGCAGGCCCGCAACTCGGCGATCAACCATCACGGTGAGCTCGGCCGGTGTACTGGCGGTGGAGAGGATCAGACGCGCCTCGTCCTCGGCGAAGACACAGCCCGCGGAGCGGAGCGCGGTGACGACATGTGCGTAAGAAGGTGGCATGGAAGCCGAGAGCCTTTCGGGAAGCCGAAGGGCGCCCTCCAGGTCACCTGATGACGGTGAGGCCCCGAGGCGAGAGCACCCGAGCTGACACAGCGGTAATGGGGCTCACCTCCTCGGTCCGTTCGCGGCTGGGGCGGTCCGCAGCCGGACGGCAACATTACACGGCGCCGACTCCGGCCGGGACCCGGTCCGACCCCTCCCCGCCTTGCACCCCGGACCCTCTCTAGTTGCATTAGGCAACCACTTAGTTGTATGGTGCAACCAGAAGAGGAAGGATGAAACCGTGAACGCAGCCGACGTGTCCATCGAGACGATCCACCACGAGCTGACGGCCTTCGCCCGCCGCGCCCGGGCCTCGGCGGGACGTCTGCACCCCGAGCTGTCCCTGGTCTCGTACACGCTGCTCGGCCACCTGGAGGACGTCGGCGGCTGCCGGTCCACCGACCTGGCCGCGCACTACGCCCTGGACAAGTCCACGGTCAGCCGTCAGGTCTCGGCCCTCGAACGGGCCGGGCTGGTCGAGCGCCGGGCCGATCCGCAGGACCAGCGCGTCCAGGTGCTCCACCTCACCCCCGCCGGCAAGGAGATCCTCGCCCAGGTGACCGCGAGCCGCCGGGTGGCGTTTCGCGAGCGGCTCGCGGGCTGGCCCGAGGAGGACCTGGAGCGGTTCGCCGGGTATCTGCTGCGGTACAACGCGGCGGGCGGAGTGACGTTCAAGACCGCGCCCGCGAGCGACTGACGCACGTCGGGCACGCGAGCCGCGCGACGCGTCCCTCGTCCTGAGTCCCGCCACACCGCCATCGTTCAAGCCTGCCGCGGCCCCACGCCCTCCCCGCCGCTAAGCGACCCCCGACGTCTGCCGGTCACCGAGCGGTTCGGGCACCCGCGCCCCCACGAACCTCGTCCTGCGCCGCAGCCGGAAGCCCATCACCTCGTAGAGCCGGATGGCAGTGGTGTTCTCGGCGGCGGCGTGCAGGAACGGTGTCTCGCCCCGGGCGCGGATGCCGTGGGCGACCGCCAGGGTCAGCCGGGTCGCGAGGCCCTCGCCGCGGAAGTCCGGGTGGGTGCAGACCGCGCTGATCTCGGTCCAGCCCGGTGGATGCAACCGCTCCCCCGCCATGGCGATCAGGGTCCCGTTCCGACGGATCCCGAGATACGTGCCGAGTTCGACGGTCCGGGGCAGGAATGGGCCCGGCCGGGTGCGCTCGACCAGGTCCAGCATCTCCGGTACGTCGGCGGGACCGAGCCGTACGGCCTCCGGCTCGGGTTCGGCGGCCAGGCCGTCGTCCACGAGCTGTACGCCGTCCAGGCTGAACGTCACTTCCCAGCCGTCCGGGACACCTCCGTCGAAGGCGGGCAGCCCCAGCTCCTCGCCGGGGCCGACGAGCGCCGTGAGGTCGGCCCAGTCGTCGGCGTCCGGCTCATCGGGGAGTGCCAGCCAGGGCGACACGTCGACGGGGTAGCGCAGCACGCGCCCGTGCTGCTCGGCGAAGTGGGCGTGCGGGCCGGTCAGCGAGCCGAGCGCCGGGTTGTCCAGCGGGTGACGTGCCCCGCTCATATGGCGACCTCGATCACGACCTTGCCGCGCGTGTGGCCCTCCTCGACGGTACGGAGTGCCTCCCCGGCCCGTTCGAGGGGGAAGGTCTGCGTCACCAAGGGGTGCAGCCTGCCGTCGGCCACGAGCCGGGCCACCTGGTCGAGCACCGCGGCGGTACGGGCCCGCGCGACGGGCGAGCCGCCGAGGCCCGCCACGATGTCCTTGCCGCCCGCGGTGATCAGCTTCGTCCGGTCCGCGACCAGCTCGGCCGCTGCTTCGAGGACCTCACCGCCGACCACGTCGTAGACGGCGTCCACGCCGTCGGGCGCCACGGCCCGTACGCCGTCGGCGAAGTCGGGGCCCGACGGCACATGCACGGCACCGAGCGACTCGACCAGGTCCTTCTTGCCCGCGCTCGCGACACCGATGACGTTCAGGCTCTCGGTGCGCGCGATCTGGATCACCGAGACGCCCACACCGCCGCCCGCACCCGTGACCAGCAGGGTCGAACCGGCCGGAAGGTCCAGCTGACGGACTCCGTCGTACGCGGTCGCCGCCGCGACGGGCAGGGCCGCGGCGTCCGCGAAGGAGACACCGGCGGGCTTGTGGGCGGTGACCGCCACGGGGAGCAGTACGTACTGGGCGAACGCCCCGGCGATCGGGTTGCCGAATACCTCGTCCCCGACCGCGAAGCCCGTGACGCCCTCGCCGACCTCCTCGACGACTCCGGCGGCCTCGTTGCCGAACACGGCGGGCAGCGCGCGCGGCTGCTGGCCGGGGCGCTGGTAGCCGGTGCGCTGCTTGGAGTCGACGGGGTTCACGCCCGCCGCCCGTACGGCGACCAGCAGCTCGCCGGGTCCGGGGCTCGGGCGGTCCTGGTCGACGAGGGCTTCGGTCTCGGGGCCGCCGTACTGGGTGAAGACGTACGCCTTGGGCATTGCTCCGTCACTCTCCTTCGCACCGGGGTGGACATCAACCGGTTGGGCACTAGCGGCAAGGTAGATCGCGGGGTTGCTATTCCCGGGCCGCCGGACTGTTCATGCGGCCGCAACGATCCGGGGCGGGGCCTCCCGGCGGGCCCGGTACCGTGGAGGGCGTACGCAACGATCAAGGGCCGCCGTCCGGCAGGTCTGGAGGCACCTCCCGCATGAACGTCACCCGAGGCTTCACCGGGCGCCCGCGCGTCCGCAACGACGGGCTGCCGCCCGGCCAGTACGACACGGGCGACGACTGGCCCGTCCTGTCCGCGGAGGTCACACCGGACCTGTCGCCCGAGGAGTGGACGTTCACCGTCGACGGCCTGGTCGCCGAACCGCGCACCTGGAGCTGGGACGAGGCGCACGCGCTGCCGCCGTCCGCGTACGAGGGCGACATCCACTGCGTGACGAGCTGGTCGAAGTTCGGGGTGCGCTTCGGGGGCGTGTCGCTCGACGCGTTCCTCGACACGGTCCGTCCGGCGCCGGACGCCACGCACGTCGTCGCCTACTCTCACACCGGCTACACCGCGAACCTCCCCCTCGCGGACCTCACCGATGGGCGCGCCTGGATCGTGTGGGAGTACGGGGACGGGCCGCTGCCCGCCGAGCACGGTGGCCCGGCGCGGCTGATCGTGCCGCATCTGTACTTCTGGAAGAGCGTCAAGTGGATCGCGGGCCTCAGGCTTCTCGACCACGACGAGCCGGGCTTCTGGGAGCAGAACGGCTACCACCACCGCGGCAACCCCTGGGAAGAGCAGCGCTACTCCGGTGACTGAGACCGCCATCTCCGCCACGGACTCCACGCCGTCGGCCGGCTTCACGCCGCCGACCCGCTTCGCCGTGCCCGGCCGGATCTCCGTGAACAACCTCACGGCGGCCACCTGGCAGCGCGCCACACTCACCGAGGTCCGCCGGGAGACCCCGCACGCGGCGACCTTCCGGTTCGCCGTGCCGGACTGGGAGGGCCATGTTCCCGGGCAGCACCTGATGCTGCGGCTTCGGGCGGAGGACGGTTATGTCGCCCAGCGGCACTACTCGATCGCCTCGCCGCCCGACGACACCGGGCACATCGAGCTCACCCTCGACCATGTCGACGGCGGTGAGGTGTCCGGCTGGTTCCACACGGTCGCCAAGCCCGGCGACGAGGTGGAGGTGCGCGGACCGCTCAGCGGCTTCTTCGCCTGGCCGGGCGACCGGCCCGCCCTGCTCGTCGGCGCGGGCTCCGGCGTCGTACCGCTGATGTCGATGGTCCGCCACCATCGCGCGCGGGGGCTGTCGTTGCCGCTGCGGCTGCTGGTGTCGGCGCGCAGTCCCGAGGAGCTGATCTACGCGTCGGAGTACGGGGCCGAGACCACACCCGTGTTCACGCGCACCGCGCCGGAGGGTGTGCCCGTGGGACGTGTGTCGGCCGCACATGTGGCGGCGCTCCTGGCCGACCGGCCCGAAGGTGGGTGGGAGGCCTATGTGTGCGGTTCGAACGGGTTCGCCGAGCATGCCTCGCGGCTGCTGGTGGACGCCGGCCAGCCGGTGGACCGTATCCGGATCGAGCGCTTCGGCTGATCGAACCGCGTCGCGCCATCCGTCCCGTCGCGTGATCGGCCCGATTCGCACGGCCGGCGCGTGTCGTGTGATCGCGCGGTGCCGTGTGGTCCCCCTCAGGGATGCGGCACCACGGCGACCGGGCACGTGGAGTGGTGGACCAGGGAGCGTGCCGCGCGGCCCAGGCCCGGGCCGGCCGAGGCGCGGCGGCCGATGACCAGCAGCCCCGCCCGGGCGTACGCCTGCAGCAGATGGTGCCCGGCGTGCCCCTGGGCGACGCGCTCGGTGACCTCGGTCTCCGGGTACTTGTGGCGCCACGGCCCCAGAGTCACCGCCAGGGAACGGCACTTGGCGTCCTCCTGCTCGGCCGTGTCGCCGGGCGTCCGTCCGCCGTCGAGGTAGCCCCGCCGCGGGGACGGCGTCCAGGCGTGCACGACGTGCAGCGGCGCCGAGCGGACGGTGGCGGTGTCGAAGGCATGGCCGATGAGGTCGTCCGCGGGGTGGGCGAGGTCGAGACCGAGGACCACCGGCAGGTACGGGGCCCGGGCCGGCTGGGTGGTCCCGTCGACGGGCATCCGCTCGTCCTCGGGGAGTTCGCCCGCGCGCACCAGCACCACCGGACGTTCGGCCCGCGCGGCCACGGCGAGTGCGACCGAGCCGACCAGGAACCCGGCGAAGCCGCTGAAGCCCCGCGAGCCAAGGACCAGGGTCTCCGACTCCGCGGCGGCGGCGACCAGCGCCGGGACGGCAGGCGTGTCGGTCCGGCGGGCGACGATGTCCAACGCCGGGTGGCCGTAGGAGAGTTGGACGGCGGCCCGGTCGAGTGTGGTGCGGACGGGTGCGCCGCCCGGGTGCCGTGCGGGTGCGGCGGGTTCGTCTCCGGCGTGCAGCAGCCGTAAGGCGAGCCCACGTCGCTCGGCCTCGCGGGCCGCCCAGTCGGCGGCGTCGAGACTCGCGCGGGAGCCGTCGATGCCGACGGTGACGGTCCGGGTGTCCTTGTTCATGGCTCGTACCTTTCGAAGCTCATGCCTCCTGCCTTTCGCCCGCGTGTCTCGGGGTACCCCTCTCGCGCGTCTCGCGGATGCGTTCGCGGTGATCACCGCCCCGGTCGCACACACGACTTCCCGGTCACACACACGACGCGGGTTCCACACCGGGCGCGGATCAGTCGTGCGCGGCTGGCGAAGACGCCCGACGAAGAGGACGCTGGAAGGGGGCGGTGTACGCCGGTGAGCGTGTGACGAGAGGCGGTAACGGTCACGAGCGGTGCCGAGAGGCGAGAGCGGTCGCGCGGTGAGGAGGCCGGGATATGCGGACGCGGATTCGGGGCTGGCGATGGCGGCGCAATCCGCTGCGGCGCCGCTCGGACGTGGTGGAGGCGTGGACCGCGCTGTGCGTCGCGGTCCTGCTGTGCGTCGGCGGCCCGCTGGCCGGGATCGCCACGGGCTGGCGGGCGTACGACAGCGCGCGGACCAGGGCCGAGGAGCAGCGCACCCAACGGCACCGGGTGCCCGCCGAGGTCACCGAGCACGCACCCGCCGCGGTGCCCACCTCGGAGGGCGAACGGCAGCCGACCTACCGGGTGACCGTCCGCTGGACCGAGCCGGGCGAGCCGCCGCGGACGGACAAGGCACGGGTACCCGCCGGCACCCGGAGCGGCGACCGCGCGTACATCTGGCTGGACGACCTGGGCCGGGTCGTGCCCGCCCCCGCGGACGGCACCGCCGTGTGGCAGCACACGCTGTCGGCGGGCGCCTGCGCCACGGGCCTGTTCGCGGGCGGCGTCCTCGGGGCATATGCCGTCGTACGACGGGCCGCCACGCGCCATCGCCTGGCCGAGTGGGAACAGGAGTGGGCGTACACGGGGCCCGAGTGGCGGCGTCACTGCACCTGAGCGGATCCGCACCGGCCGGTGCTCGGTGAGCGCCGTGGCCAGTGGGCGGCGCCCGGTGATCGGGAGGCGTCAGCCGAGGCGCTGCATGCTCCGCGCGATGCGCCCGTGCTCCCGCAGCGCGTCACGCAGCCCGGGCAGTACCGGCTCGCCCCGGTCGACGAGGACGCGGCCGCCGACCACCGTGGTCCAGGCGCGGCCGGGCCCGCAGCGCAACCAGGCCTCGACGGGGTCGCTCAGGGCGCCCGCGAGCGCGACCTCGTGCAGGTCCCAGACGACGAGGTCGGCGCAGGCGCCCGGCCGCAGGTGCCCCAACTCGTCGGCGCGGCCCAGGCATTGGGCGGAGCCGCGGGTAGCGATGTCGAGGGCGTCGCGGGCGGTCATCGCGCCGGGTCCGCCCCGATAGCGGCCGAGCAGGAGCGCGCCGCGGGTCTCCATCCACAGCGAGGCGTGGTCCGTGGAGGCGGAGCCGTCGCAGCCGATACCGACCGGCAGGCCCAGCTCACGCATCTCCCGCACGCGGGCGGTGCCGCCGCCGATGAGCATGTTGGAGCTGGGGCAGTGCGCCACGCCGACCCCGGCCCCGGCGAGGCGCCGCAGTTCGGCGTCGTTCGGGTAGATGCAGTGCGCGACCCAGCTGCGGTCGCTCAGCCAGCCGGTGTCCTCGAAGTACTCGACGGGCCGGCAGCCGTACGTCTCCAGGCAGTACGTGTCCTCGTCGCGGTCCTCGGCGAGATGCGTGTGCAGGCGTACGTCGTACCGTTCGGCGAGTTCCGCGGTCGCCGTCATCAGTTCCCTGGTGACCGAGAACGGCGAGCAGGGGGCGAGCGCGACCCGGACGAGCGCGCCCGGCTCCGGGTCGTGGTGGGCCTTGATCAGCCGCTCGCTGTCGGCGAGGACCTCGTCCTCGGTCTGCGTGACGCTCCTCGGCGGCAGTCCCCCGTCCTCCACGGACCGGGTCATCGAGCCGCGCGTGGCGTGGAAGCGGAACCCGATGTCCCGCGCGGCACGGATCTCGGCGTCCACGAGGCGCGGGCGCGGATGTACGTAGAGATGGTCCGAGGAGGTCGTACAGCCGCCCATCAGCAGCTCGGTCATGCCGACGTAGGCCGACACGTACACCGCCTCCTCGTCGAGGGCGGCCCACAGCGGGTACAGCGTGGTGAGCCAGTCGAAGAGGGAGCCGTTCACCGCGGGAGCGTAGGAGCGGGTGAGGTTCTGGTAGATGTGGTGGTGCGTGTTGATCAGTCCGGGGGTGACGATCCGGCCGGCCGCGGACACCTCCGAGCGGGCCTCCGGTTCGGCCCCGGGACCGCCCACGGCGGCGACCCGGCCGTCCCTGACGGCCACCCAGCCGCCCGGGATCTCCCGTTCCCCGTCCACTACCAGCAGTTCGGCGTCCTTGACCAGCAGGTCCACGGCAGGCGGCATGGCGTCATCGTAGCCAGCACGGGCCGGCCCGCGGAGGAGGTCTGGCGGCCCCCCGGCCACCCCCGTACGGTGTGATCATCCGCACCCTTATTCGTAGCAAAGGCGGTCTTCCATGGCCTTGTTCGACCTTCCTCTCGATCAGCTCCGGACCTATCGCAGCGCGTCCGTCGAGCCCGAGGACTTCGACGCCTTCTGGGGCAAGACGCTTCAGGAGGCGCGCGAGCACGGTCTGGACGCCCGCTTCGAACCCGTCGAGGCGCATCTGAAGAACGTGAAGGTCTTCGACGTCACGTTCGCCGGGTTCGGCGGCCACCCGGTGAAGGGCTGGCTGACGCTTCCGGCCTGGGCGAACACACCGTTGCCGACGGTCGTCGAGTACATCGGATACGGCGGCGGACGCGGGCTTCCTCATACGCATCTGCTGTGGGCCTCGGCGGGCTTCGCGCACTTCGTGATGGACACGCGCGGGCAGGGCGGCGCGTGGGGCGGCGGCGGCGACACGCCGGACCCGGTGGGCAGCGCGCCCGCGTATCCCGGGTTCATGACGCGGGGCGTCGACGCCCCCGAGAACTACTACTACCGGCGGGTGTTCACCGACGGGGTCCGGGCCGTGGAGGCGGCCCGCTCGCACGAGTTCGTCGACTCCGAGCGCGTCGCGGTGGTCGGTTCGAGCCAGGGCGGCGGTATCTCCATCGCGGTGGGCGGACTGGTGCCGGACCTCTCGGCGGTCGCGCCGGACGTGCCGTTCCTGTGCGACTACCCGCGCGCGACGACGCTCACGGACCGCGATCCGTACCGGGAGATCGGCAACTACCTCAAGACGCACCGCGGCCGCACCGAGCAGGTCCTGCGCACGCTCTCCTACTTCGACGGCGTGCACTTCGCCACGCGCGGCAGCGCTCCCGCCCTGTTCTCGGCGGCGCTGGAGGACCAGACCTGCCCGCCGTCCACGGTCTTCGCGGCCTTCAACGCATGGGGGCACGACGACAAGGCGATCGAGGTGTACGACTTCAACGACCACGAGGGCGGCGGCCCGTTCCAGGAGGCCGTGAAGCTGGCCTGGCTGCCCCAGCGCTTCTGAGGCGGCCGCAATGGAGACGCACGAGGCGGCCGAGCGGTTCGTCCGGGTGTGGGAGCGGGCCTGGGCGGAGCACGACGTGGACGCGCTGCTGGCGCTGTACGCCGAGGGGTGCGTCCACCGGTCGATGCCGTTCCGGGAGCCGCATCGCGGGCGGGACGAACTCGCCGCGTATCTTCGCTGGTCGTTCGCCGACGAGCGGGTTGTCGATGTGCGGTTCGGAGCGCCGGTGATCGGTGAACACGGCCTCGCCGTTGCCGAGTTCAGGGTCCTCGCCGAGGAGGGCGAGGGTCCTTCGACGCTGGCCGGGTGTGTCTTCGTGCGCTTCGACGCAGAGGGCTTCGCCGTGGAGGCGCGGGACTATTGGCACTCCGTGCCCGGGCATCAGGAGCCGGCGGGATCGTTGTTTCTTGGCTGAACGCCACGGGGGGGTGTCAGGTTGTTGGGAATCTGCGGACCGGCTGTGGCTGGTCGCGCAGTTCCCCGCGCCCCTGACGGGGCGCTGTTCTCCCCGACCGCTTCCCTCCAGTCCGACCAGTCGGTACGTTCGGGGAAGCCGGGCGGTCGTGTCATGCCCTGCGTTCCCGGCGGACGACGGAGGAGCCATGTCCCAGGTTCAGGGTCGGTGTGAGACGCGCTTCGAGGCGGTACGGGCCGCGTTCGAGGAGAACTTCCGGGAGCGCGACGAGCTGGGCGCGGCCGTCGCCGTCACGGTGGACGGCGAGACCGTGGTCGACCTGTGGGGAGGCTGGGCGGACTCGGCCCGGACACGCGCGTGGGAGCGGGACACGCTGGTCAACGTGTGGTCGACCACGAAGGGGCCGACAGCGCTGTGCGCGCACATCCTGGCCGACCGCGGGCTGCTCGACCTGGACGCGCCGGTGGCCACGTACTGGCCGGAGTTCGCCGCGGCGGGCAAGGAGACCGTGCTCGTACGGCATCTGCTGTCGCATCGGGCGGGGCTGGCCGGGCTGCGGGAGCCGCACTCGCTGGAGCAGCTCTTCGACTGGGAGCTGACCACGAAGCGGCTCGCGGCGACGGAGCCCTGGTGGGAGCCGGGGACGGCGTCGGGCTACCACGCGATGACGTACGGCTTCCTGGTCGGTGAAGTGGTGCGGCGCGTCTCGGGGTTGCTGCCGAGTGCGTTCCTCGAGCGGGAGGTGACCGGGCCGATCGGTATCGACTTCACCATCGGCCTGCCGGAGAAGGAGGCCGGGCGCGCGGCAGAGCTGGTGCATCCGCCGGCCGCCTCGTCCAGTGAACAGGCCGCGATCTTCAGCCAGTTGACGCCGGTGGCACTGGCCGCCCTGGCCAATCCCGTGACGAGCGCGGCCGGGGCCAACACGGCGGCGTGGCGGGCGGCAGAGATCCCGGCCGCCAACGGACACGGCACGGCCCGCGCCGTCGCCGCGCTGTACGGGATCTTCGCCGGGCGGGGCTCGTACGGCTCGCAGCGTGTCCTCTCCGCGGAGGCCGCCGAGCGGGTCCGTGAGGGGCAGGGCGCATGCCGTGACCTGGTTCTCGGGGCCGGTTTCGACGGCGAGACGGAGATCGGCCTGGGTCTCTGGCTCAGCGGCACCAACCGCTCCTACGGCCCGAATCCGAGGGCCTTCGGTCATGACGGCTTCGGCGGTTCCTGCGGCCTCGCCGACCCGGAGACGGGCGTCTCGCTGGGCTATGTCATGAACCGGATGGGCCCGCACATCGCCGACGACCCGCGGAAGATGGCACTCATCGACGCGCTCTACAGCGCGCTCTGAAGACGGGGCGGGACTGGGTGTGGCGGCGACGCGCCCGCCTCGGAGCCGGGCGTTGTTCACGCCTCGGCGCCCGGGCGGGCGCGGCCGGTTGTCCCGACTGCCATCGGCTCAGCGCACGGCGACCTCGCGCTCCTCACGGTGTCCGCCGTCGGCCCCGCCCTCGCGGTCCTCGTGGGCTTCGCGATCCTCGTGGGCTTCACCGTGCCGCGTCGCTGTGGCGCGCTGTGGCAGTTTCGCGCCCTCGATGTCGACGTCGGGGGTGATGCGGTCGAGCCAGCCCGGCAGACCCCAGGCGCGGCGGCCGAGCAGGGCCATGGCGGCGGGGACGAGGGTCATACGGACCACGAAGGCGTCGATGAAGACACCGAACGCGAGCGCGAAGCCTATGGACTTGATGATCGGGTCGTGGTTGAAGACGAACCCTCCGAACACCGCGACCATGATCAGCGCGGCGGCGCTGACCACCCGGCCGCTGCGTGCCACGCCGTGGGTGATGGCCTCGGACGCGCTGCCCGTGTGCTCGTAGTGCTCACGCATACGGCTGACGAGGAACACCTCGTAGTCCATGGCCAGCCCGAAGAGGACACCGATCAGGAGCACGGGCAGGAAGCTGGTGACCGGTCCGGCCGACGGGATGTCGAGGACGCCGTTCAGATGGCCGTTCTGGAAGACCCACACGGTGGCGCCCAGGGCCGCGGCGACCGACAGCAGGAATCCGAGGGCGGCCTTGACCGGGACCAGGAGCGAACGGAAGGCGATGGTCAGCAGGATCAGCGCCAGGATCACGATGATGGCGATGAACAGGGGCAGGGCGTCGGAGAGTTTGCCCGCGACGTCGATGGCCGCGGCGGTGGCGCCGGCGATGTAGAGGGTGCCGCCCGCATCGGCGATGCCGGGCGCGTTGCCCCGCAGCCCGTGCACCAGATCGGTCGTGGCCTGGGCGTCCGGACCGGTCTTGGGGACGACCGCGACGACCGCGAGGGTGGAGTCGGGGTTGGTCACGGGCGGGGCGACGGCGGCCACGCCGGGCTCGCCGGCCAAGGTCGTACGCAGGTCGGTCACCGTCGCCGTGCGCTCGGCGGCGGGTATGCCGCTGGTGTCCACGACGGCGGTCAGGGTGGCGTTGAAGCCGGGCCCGAAGCCCTCGCTCAGCAGGTCGTAGCTCTTGTGCTGGGTGCTGTCGGACGGCTGTGAGGCGTAGCTGGGCAGTCCCAGGCGCAGGTCACGGGCGGGCAGGGCGAGTGCGAGCATGCCGATCACACCCACGAGGAGAACGATCAGCGGCTTGCGGGTGACGACGCGGGCCCAGGCCAGACCCCAGGACCCCGGGGTGCGCTTGGCACTCTCGGTGCTCTCGGGGCGCTCAACACTCCTGGTGCGCTTGGTGCGGCGGGCACGCGGGCGCAGCCGCTCGCCGAACAGACCCAGTACGGCGGGGACCAGAGTGATCGCGATGAGCACGGCGAGCAGGACCGTCACGGCGGCGGCCAGCCCCATGATCGTGAGGAACGGGATGCCGGTGACCGCCAGCGCGGCCAGCGCGATGATCACGGTCGCGCCGGCGAAGACGACCGCGCTGCCCGCGGTGGCCACGGCCCGCGCGATCGAGTCCTCGACGTCCGTGTCCGGATCTGCGAGCTGCTCACGATGGCGGGAGAGGATGAACAGAGCGTAGTCGATGCCGACCGCGAGGCCGATCATGAGGGCGAGCACCGTGGCGGTGCTGGTCATCTCCACGAAAGAGGAGACGAACTGGACGCCGAGCACGCCGATCACCACCCCCACGACGGCGGTCACCAGCGGAAGTCCGGCCGCGACCAGTGAGCCGAGGGCGAGGGCCAGGACGGCGAAGGCGATCATCACGCCCACGATCTCCGCGGGCCCGCCTACCTCGGTCTTCGGCTGCATGGCCGATCCGCCGAACTCGACCTCGAGACCGGCGTCCCGGGCTTGGGCCATCGCCTCCGACAGGGCGTCCTTCGATGTGTCGGGTACTTCGTCGGCCGACTGACGGAACAGGACGTCCGAGTAGCCGATCCGCCGGCTCTCCGAGACCGTGCCGGACCCGGCCGGATCCGAGACGTTCACGACTCCCGGCACGTCGGCGGCCTTCTTGAGACTCGCGGCGACGGCCGCCTCGGCCTTGGGCTCGGTGAGCGTGCCGTCCTCTGGAGCGGCGAACACCACGCGGGCCACCCCGCCCGCGGCGGTCGGGAACTTCTTCTCCAGCAGGTCCTGCGCCTTCTGGGACTCGATCCCGGGCACGGAGAACTCGTTGGACACCTTGCCGTGCAGGGTGATCCCGAGGCCGCCGACCACGGCGAGCAGCAGCAGCCAGACGGCCATGACCCGGCCGCGGCGGCGCACCGCCCATTGCCCCCAGGTGTACAGGCGTGACGCCATGCCGTGTTCCTTCCCTCGTCAGCGACGCAGGTCCCCGATCGGACCGCGGCATTGCTACACCCTAACGCATTTTTACAGTCGGCTGTAAATTAGCCATCGATGGTAAAGTGCGGCCATGACGAGTGAGGGCCTACGGGAACGCAGCAAGGCGCGGCGCAGGGAGGCGATCCTCCGGGCGGCCTACAAGCTGTTCACCGATCGCGGGTTCGAGGCCACGACGATCGCCGACATCGCCGCGGCGGCCGAGGTCTCGCCCCGTACGGTCACGTTGTACTTCCCGTCCAAGCTGGAGCTGGCGCTGTCGGACTTCGACGCCTTCGCGGTCCGGCTCGGCAGCGCGCTGCGCAGGCGCGAGGAGGACTGGACGATCCTGGACGCGCTGGAGCACTGGCTGCGCGAGGAGATCTCCACCAGAGGCGAGCTGGACGACCTCGCCGACAGCATGCTCGAACTCAATCCGCAGCTGCGCGCGGTCGCCGGGGCCCGGCTGGCGGAGGTCATCCAGGACGGCGCCCGCATTCTCGCCGAGGAACAGGGCACCGATCCCGACGACTTCGGCCCGCGCATGGCGGCGGCAGCGGCGGCAGCGGTGATCGCCGAGGTGTGTCACCGGCCCCAGGAGGCCGACATCGAGGCGGCGATGGCCTTCCTGCGCGCCGGCCTCGCGACACTGCCGGCGGCCCCACAGTCCTGACGGCCCCGATGTGCGCGCCCCATGACGGCAGTCCCGCGCCCGTCACAGGGCTGCGCTCCTCCTGAAGTACAGGCGGACGACGGAGCCCGCGGGGTCCAGCGTCGCGGTGGCCAGATCGCTCAACTGCCGTGCCACCCACATCCCGTGGCCGTTCGGGGCCCGCGGGTCGGGTGGCAGGTGGCCCGGGAACGGCGGGGGCGGTTGCGGCGGCGCGGTCGGCCTGCCGGTGTCGGAGATCTCGCAGATCACGTGGTCGGAGTCGCTGCGCAGCCGCAGGACGCCCCGACCGCCCCCGTGGCGCAGGGAGTTGACCACCGCCTCGTGGACCGCGGTCACCATGTCGTGCGTCAGCCGCTCGGGCACCCCGAGGCCACGGGCGTACGCGGAGAGTGCGCCCCGTACGTGCACCGACCGGCCGCGCGCGAAGGGAATGTCGTCGCGTCCCGCGGGGAGCGTCGGCGGCCGTGTCGTGTCGCACTCGGCGTAGAAGTCGGCCGGGTCGACATAGCGGCCGCAGTGCGCCGACTGCCGTGGTCCCAGGGAGAGTTCGGGATGGGTGCGGACCGCCGAACGGATGATGCCGACCGGGAGGACGCGGATGTCGTAGGGGCAGAGGATCCAGTGTCCGGTGCCCGCGAAGGCGATGTTGAGCAGGGACTCGTAGCGCATCCACTCTCGGACCTCGAAGGCCGTACGGTCCGACCAGACGGGCTCGCCGATGACCCGGACCCTGCGCGGGCGGCCGGTCTCGTCCGTGTCGTGCGTGGCGCAGTAGGTGTTGTAGCGGCCCAGGGTGCGGGACGGACTGCCGTACCAGTCCTGCGCGTCGACGAACTCGACTTCCTCGGAGCGATGGCCGAGCGCCTCGTCGAGAAGGCCGAGGTTGCGGGACGTGACGACGGCGAGCACGGTGTCGCCGGTGTCCAGGCCGTCGCGGGCGAAGGTGAGCGTGCCTTCGAGGAACTCGTCGTCGGAGCCGTAGCAAAGCGCCTGGTGGACGAACCGCGTACGACTCACGGGCGCCGCTCCTTCCGCCGAGTCCCTCTTACAAGTCCGCTTGCTCTACGAGCAGCCCGGGCACGCGGTCCCAGCCGGTGACCCGCATCAGCCGCTGGATGTGCGGGGCGACGCCGTGCAGGACGAGGGTGCCGCCGGACGCGGACAGGGCGCCGCCCGCGAAGACCAGCAGGCGCAGCGCACCGACGTCGATGAAGCGCAGGTCGCGAAGGTCGATCCGGGTGCGCACCCCGTTGACCGGGCGGGCGCGGGCACGGGCCGTCTCGGCGTGCAGGGCGCGGGCCAGGGCGGTCACGTTCGTGTCGTCGACCTCTCCGGCGAGCGCGAGACCGGGCGGGGCGAAGGTGCGGGTGATGGAGAGCAGTTCGTCGTGCCAGACGAGGTCGGCGGCGACCCGGCCGTGGTGCAGTCCGTCGAGAGGGGCCAGCTCGCCCTCGTCGAAGACTCGGCGGTCGTACTGACAGATGCCGAGGACCGGCAGGGACGCGAATACGGGTTCGAGGAGGAGTTCGCTGTCGTGCAGTGTCTTGAGGCCCTTGCCCGCCTGGCCCCGCATGACCTCCATGCTGACGCGCAGGCCGAGGTAGCCGTCACCGACCGCCCGGCGCGTCTCGCGGCGGATCACCTCGTCCAGGTCCCACAGGCCGTCGGGGGTCGCGAGGTGCGGGTCCACGGTCAGCCGTCCGGCGGCGAGTTCGTCGTCGACGGCGCAGCCGCGGGACTCCAGGAAGGTGAGGGCGAGGTCGGCCGGCAGATCGGCCGGGCCCAGCAGCAGCCCGCGCTGGCCGCTGGCCAGCCCGTCCAGGAGGAACGCGGCGACCACGGTCTCGCGCTCCTCGTCCGCTTCGTAGCCCAGGGGCAGATGGTCTCCCGCGCGCATCTCTCCGACTGCTCTGGGTGCGGGCACGGTGTCCATCCCCCGCACCTCCCAAGGTCACCACTCGGCGTGCCGGGACGCCTCCACGCTACGCCCAATGCGGCCTCGGCGTGAGGGCGAGGGCCCGAATACCGGTCACCGGGGCAGGGGTCGGACACGGGCGTTCCCGGGCGTTAGGGTGACCGCCATCGGTCTGGTGAGGGGGGAGCGATGGCGGCCTCGGTGCGCAACGGCAGGACCGGCAATCTCCCCGCCGAGTCCAACGCCTTCATCGGCCGCACATCCGAACTGGCCGAAATATCAGCCCTGTTGGGAACCGCGCGGCTCGTCACCCTCACCGGCCCCGGAGGCGTCGGCAAGTCACGGCTGGCGCTGCGGGCCGCGCACACCGTGCGGGCCTCCTTCCCCGGCGGGGTGTGGCTGGTGGAACTGTCCGACCTCAAGAACCCCGACCTCCTCACCAACGCCCTCGCCGAGGCGACCCGGCTGACCGAGCAGACTCTCCGCCCGCTCCTGGAGGCCGTCTACGAGCATCTCGACGACGGGCCGCTGCTGCTCGTCCTGGACACCTGCGATCACGTACTGGACGAGTGCGCGCGAGTCGTCCAGGAACTCCTCGCGCACGTACCGGAGTTACGGATTCTGGCCACCAGCCGTCAGCCACTGGGCGTGGCCGGCGAGCATCTGCTGTCCGTGACACCGCTGCCGCTCGGCGAACGCGACGACGCGGTGGCGCTGTTCGCGGTCCGCGCCGCGGCCGCCGTGCCGTCGTTCACGCTGACCGACGCCAACCGGGCGAACGTGGCGGCGGTCTGCGCCCGCCTCGACGGGATCCCGCTGGCCCTGGAACTGGCCGCGGTGCGGCTGCGCGGCTTCGCCCTCGACCGGCTCCTGGCAGGCCTGGACTCCCGGTTCGACCTGCTCGTCTCCCCCGCCCGGCCGCGGCTCGCCCGGCATCAGACGCTGCGTACGGCGATCGGCTGGAGCCATGAGCTGTGCACTCCGCTGGAGCGGCTGCTGTGGGCCCGCCTCTCGGTGTTCGCGGGCGGCTGGGACGTGGAGGCCGCCGAATTCGTTTGCCACGGCGGCCCGTTGGACGCCGAGGAGATCCTGGCGCTGCTCGCGTCGCTCACCGAGAAGTCGATCGTGACGCGCGAGGGCGACGGTGTGGCCGGGCGCTACCGCATGCTCGACACGGTCCGTACCTTCGGCGCCGAGTGGCTCGACGGCCTCGGCGAGCAGGACACCGTACGTGCCCGTCACCGTGACTACTTCCGCTGGATCGCGCGTCAGGGCCAGGCCGAGTGGCTGGGCCCGGGCCAGCGGATGTGGGCCGAGCGGCTGAGCATGGAGCACGCCAACCTGCGGGTCGCCCTGGAGGAGTGCCTGACGGCGCCGGAGCCCGAGACGGCACTCGAACTCGCGGGCACGCTCTGGTACTTCTGGTTCGCCTGCGGCTTCGCCGAGGAGGGACGCGGCCATCTGGAGCGCGCACTGCGCCGGGCGCACCGCGGCGGTCCCGAGCACGCCCTGGCGACCTGGGCACACCGCCTGGTCACCGTCGTGCCGGACGACCTGGACGCCGCCGAGTCGGTGAGCGCGGCGTACGTGTGGCTCGCCGAGGAGCGCCAACTGCCCGTGCCCGCACTGCCGTTGACCGGGGCCAGTCTCGCGGTGCGCGGCGAGTCGGCGCGGTCCGCGCTGCTGTACGGCAGCAGCACGAAGGGTCCCGGTGGCGGAGGGGGCGCCGAGTTCTTCCAGCTCCTCACGCTGGCACTGCAGGCGTATCTCCTGGCGGGCCAGGGCGCGTTCGAGCGGTGCGCGGCGGTGGCCGAGCGGCTGCGCGCCGACTGCGCGAAGCGCGGTGAGCTGTGGATGCGGGCCTGGGGCGACTTCTTCGTCGCCCTCGCCGGGATCGGGCTCGGGCGGCCGGAGGACGCGCTGGTCTCCGCGCGCGAGGCGCTGGCCGCCAAGTGGCGCGTCCACGACCGGCTCGGCGCCGCGGCCGTGGCCGACCTGCTGGTGGCCGCTG
>NZ_JAPWHT010000143.1:0-21973 GCF_027270795.1 Streptomyces sp. ActVer | reverse complement strand
GCTCGTGGGGGCCGCGCGCGACGAACTGGCCGCCGCCGGGTTGCGGCCGCGCCGTCTCCACAGCACCGAGACGGACACGCTCACCGCCCGCGAACGCGCGGCCGCGGCACTCACCGTGCGCGGTCGCACCCTGGCGGGCATCGCCGAGGAGCTGCACACCGAGGAGCCGGCGGTGGTGCGACTCCTGTCGGCGGTGTACCGGAAGGTGGGCACGGACCGGGCGGGGCTGGGTGCGGCGTTGGGGGAGGCAGGGCCAGCGGAGAGAGCGGAGACAGGGGGAGAGGGGCCGGGAGCGGGAGCGGGGGCGGGAGCGTAGGGCTAGTCAACGGGTGTGGGCCTACCGGCGTGGGCCCACGAGCGTGGGGCAACGGGCGGAAGGAAAGCCAACGCTTGTTGGCAAACGCTCGGTGGTGTGTGTCGGGGCCGGGGCAACAAGGGTTGGCAAACAGTCGGTGACGGAAACGGCTCGAAGTCGCCACGTGACGGTCAACGCCCGTCGGTGGACCGGCCCCAGCCAACGCGTGATGGCCAACGTTCGCTGGCCAACGGCCGTCGACCCCACGCCCGTCCACCCCTCGGGGCACGTACCATTGCGGCATGTCCTTCCTCCGCCGCCGCAGCGCCACTCCCGCCGGGCCTGAATTCGACGTTCTGGCCATGGACCCGGGCGACTGGCCCGGCAATCTCGGCGCGGGCCTGCTGCCCGCGCCCGATGGAAGCTGCCAGGGTGTGTTCCTGCGCTACGACCTGTTCGGCGGCCGCGGCCCCGCGATGATCATCGGCAATCTGCCGGAGGGCTCACCGGCCCGGGACGTCGCCGAGGGAGAGGTTCCGTTCGAGGTCGCGCAGCTGCTGCTGGCGCTGGAGAACGAGGAAGAGGTCACGGTCGTCGGGGCCGAGGACATGCCGGTGATGCAGGGCGACAACCTTCTCATCGTGCGCCGCCTCAAGCTCTCCGAGACCCGGATCTCCTGCGTCCAGTTCGACCGCAGCGACAACGTCCTGGTGACGATCGCCGCCTGGGACCGCCCCATCACCGACGACCTGTACGCGCTCCTGAAGCCCCTGCCCGCGGAGCTCTTCCAGCAGGGCTGAACCCCCGCAGTCCGCAGCGAACCGCCGGCGGACGGCGAGGCCACGTTCAAGCGGGAACCCCTAGCCCTGAGCCCTCTCACCCGCGGCCGGTTCGGTGTCCACGCTGTCCAGGAAGTGGAACCCGGGCCGCGGGTGCATGAGGAAGTCGTGGTGGGAGATGTTCCACGCGTAGGCGCCCGCCAGCGCGAACGCCACGCGGTCGCCCGCCTTCAGCCCGGGCGCCTGGACGTTCCGGGACAGGACGTCCTTCGGAGTGCACAACTGGCCTGTGAGCGTCACGAGTTCACGGCTCGCGACCGGACGTGGCCAGGGATGAGGCCAGTCCTCCACCGCGAGCACGGTGCAGGGCTGGTCGTGTCCCTTGGTCGCGGGAGTGCGCATGTGGTGCGTGCCGCCGCGCACGACGGCGAACGCCTCGCCGTGGCTCTGCTTCACGTCCAGCACCTCGGTGGCGTACCAGCCGCAGTACGCCGTCAGCGCCCGCCCGGGTTCGATACGCAATGTCAGATCCGGGTACCGGGAGGTGAGTTCGCCGAGCCCTTCGCCGTACGCGACCCAGTCGAAACGGTCCTCGGGCGTGGCGTAGTCGACCGTCATGCCGCCACCGACATTGACCTCGGTGAACCGCACCCCGTCGTGCCGCTCGGCCAGCCCCACGGCCCACCTCACGATGGACTCGGCCACCGCGAGCTGCTCCGGAGCCCGGAGCCCACTGGCCAAGTGGGCGTGAACGCCCCGGAGTTCGAGGTGCGGATACGTGCCGTCGGTGAGCAGGCGCACGACCGTGTCCGCCTCGGACGGGTCGAGGCCGAAGGGTGTGGGACGGCCGCCCATCGCCAGCGAGCTCGCGGCCAACGAGCCGGACGCCACGGGGAGGTTGAAGCGCGGCAGGACCGCGACCAGGCTGTCGGGCGCGACCTGCCGGGCCAGTTCGGCCAGCATGTGCAGCTCGTACTCGCTCTCCACATGGAAACGGTCCACGCCCAGCTCCAGCGCGGCCGTGATCTCGGCGGGCGTCTTGCCCGGACCGCCGAAGGCCAGAGAGCGGCCCGGAACAGCCTTGGCGACATGGGCGAGTTCGCCGCCCGACGCGACCTCGTAGCCGTCCACGTACGGACCCAGCGCGGCCAGGATCTCCGGCTCCGGGTTGGCCTTGGCCGCGTAGTAGAGCTCGACCCGCTCGGGCAGGGCGGCCCGCACGCTCGCTGCGTGTTCGCGCAGTGCCTCCAAGTCGTAGACGTAGGCGGGGAGTTCGCCGGAGGGCAGGGAGAGCACGCGGTCCCGTACGGTCGCGGTGGGGTGGGTCATCGGATACTCCCGGTCGTGCGGCGCAGGATGTCCTCGCCGAGCGGAGAGGGCAGGCGGACGTATCCGGCCTCGCGGTCGGCCTTGCGCTCCCAGCGGGTGAGGAGGTTCGCCTTGGCGGGCAGGGGCACTCCGGCGAGCAGCGCGGCCAGCGGAGGCGGGCAGCCGTGCCGGTCAGCGTACTTCTGGAGGGTGATGCGGACCCGCGCCCACAGCGCGGCCTCGGCATGGGGGTGCAGGTCGGCGAGCGCGGCGAGCAGCTCGGCGATGTGGTTCACGAGCAGGCAGTAGACGACCCGGTCCCAGCCGCGCTGCGCGTCGTACGCCATCGGGCCCGCGACCTCGCCAGGCAGCGCGGCGAGGGTCTCGGCGTGGTGCTCGGGCACGAGCTTGGTGCCCTCCAGGTCGCGGAAGAGGACCTGGGCGGGCATGCCGTCGCCGTCGACGCAGATCAGCACGTTCTGCAGATGGGGTTCCAGCACCAGACCATGGTCGAAGTAGGCGGCAAGGACCGGCGGCACGAGCAGCCTGAGATAGGCCGACCACCAGTCGAGCGCGGCCTGCGGACCGGCCCCGTCGAGGAGGTGGGAGACATGCGCGCGACTCGTCGGGTACTCGTCCGCGACGGCCGCCGCGAGCAGCGGGGTGGTGCCGGGCAGAAGGTGCCGGGTCAGGCCCTCGCGGACGATGACACCGAAGCCTTCGAGCAGCTCGCGGTCCGGGGCGCCGTCCGGTCCTGGCAGGGCGAGGCTGCGGTACGCGGGCTCGCGGAGCACCGCGCTGCCGGGGAAGCGCTCGGCCAGGTCGGCCAGGACCGGGCCCAGGGCGCGAGTGAGTGCGACGGCGCCGGACAGCTCGTAACTCGCGTTCTTGCGCAGGCAGTTGGTGATCCGGACGTTCAGGCTGAACTTCAGGAACGACTCGCCGTCGTACAGCGTCCGTACGGACGCTGTGGCGGCGAAGGGCCTGCCGCCCGGGCCGAGGTCGAGGATGTCCCCGCGCCCTAGGGCCGCGCGCAACGTGGGATGTTCGCGGAGCATCGCGTACTGCCACGGGTGGGCGGGCAGCAGCCGGTAGCCGTCGGGCACGTCGGCAACGCCCGTTCGGTCCTGCCGGTCCCGCCGGTCGAGCGAGTCCAGGGCACCGGGCTCCGCGGCCTCCTCGGCGATCAGGTGCTCGCGTACGGCCAGGTGGCGCAGAGGGAAGGCCGCGCCGGCCTCCGGCGCGTAGGCGAGCCAGGAGTCCGCGTCCCCGGTGCGCGCCTTGGGCGTGGGGTGGAAGCGGTGCCCGAACAGCAGTGACTGCTCGGAGGCGAGGTAGGCGGCGACGGGGGTGTCCGCCGGCGCCGAGTCGTTCCCCGCCCGTACGGGGATCGCGTGGGGATCGGTCCCCGCCCGTACGGCGAGAGAGGCGGCGATGGTTCGGTGGCTGGAGTCGATCTGCTCCAGGAACTCCTCGTTGCGCACACCGGTACGCAGGGACAGCTCGTCCTGCGTGTACTCGGCCAGTCGCCGCCATCCGACCACGTGCCAGCCACCGTCGGCCGTCTGCTCGCTCACCGGGCCGGCGAAGCGGTGCGCGCCGAGCAGCGACGTACGGCGCAGGGCGACGCGCAGCAGCACACCGCGGCGGGGGAGCCGCAGCAGCAGACGGCGGTCGGTGAAGGCGGTCTGGCGCTCGGGCGCCGACACCTCGCGCAGCAGACAGTTGAGGAGGGTGTGCGCCACGGCCTCGTCGGGGGAGGGGAGTTCGGCCGGCGCGGTGGGAGCGGTGACGGCGGGGGTGCTACCGAGCGACTCGGTCAGCGAGGGCATGTGTGGCTCCAGCGGGTGCAAAGAGAGCGGAGGATGGTCGCGCATACGGTGATCAGTGCGACGGCCGCGCCGGTGAGTAAGGGTGCGGTCGGGCCGTAGCGGGCGCTGCCCCCCGCCGCGGCCACGCCGGCGGTGACCGCGCCGGCCTTGGAGAAGAACTCCAGCGAGCCGGACATCCCGCGGGGGGAACGGCCCTTGACGCAGTCGGCGGTCAGCACCGACAGACACACCAGGCCGAGAGTCAGCCCCACGCCGAGGATCAGCCGTACGCCGATGAGGGTGGCGAGGGAGTCGGCCACGCTGTGACCGGCCAGTCCGATCGCGACGCAGACGAATCCGAACACGACCCCGGCCCGGGCACGGTCCCGGAAAGCGGTGTGTACGGGCATGGCGGCCATCAGGTAGCAGAGGTGCGGCACGGCGAACAGCACGCCCGCCAGCGTCGGTGACGCGCCCGGTATTCGTTCCTCGACAAGGGAGATGAGGTAGGGGAAGGAGATGACCGTGGAGAAGACGAAGGCGAATTCGAGCGCGTACAGCGAGCGCAGGGCCGTAGCCGGGACGGGCTCGGAAGTCTCAGCAGTCTCCGTCAAGTCGGCCTCCTCCACCTGTGGTTCGGGCAGCGCGGCAAGCAACAAGGCGGCGGCCAGCGGGAGAAGGGCGAGCAGCGCGTACTGGCGATGCGGTGACAGCCAGGGCGACAGGGACCCGACGACGATCGGGGCGACGACCAGGGCCGCCCGAGCACTGCCGTGCATCAGCGTGAGCGCCCGGGACAGGTGGGGTCCTTCCAGCGCGGCGCCGAGGTAGCCGTTGGACGCCGCGAACGTGCCGCCGAGGATGCCCTGCAACACCAGCGCCGCGGTGAAGGTGCCGAGCGAATCGGCCCACCCCGCGAGCAGGAAGGCGAGGGCAAGCCCCAACTGGGCGCGCAGCAACAGCCGTTTTCGCCCGAAGCGGTCCGCGAGCCGACCCCAGAGAGGGGCACCGAGCGCGCCGAACACGGTGGGCACGACATACAGCAGACCGGCCCAACGAGCCGTCCGGTCGCCGAGCTCCGGCAGAATCTCGGTCAGGAACGGCGGCAGCCCCAGCGCCGCGAACGACGCCACGAAGTAGCAGCCCGCGACGGCGTGCACGTGCCGCGGACCGAACCCGGGGCGGAGCATCCGCAGGACATCGGCCGTCATGCCGAAGTCCCTGTGCGCAGCAGGTAGTTGGGGCCGGTCGTGTAATGCTTGTTGATGTCCGCCGCGCCCGAACGTTCCTTCGTGAGCAGGGTTCCCGCGGTGACCATCGCCTTCACAGGCAGGCGGGGCGAGTCCAGCACCTGGGCCCGCAGTACGGCGCCGGGCTCGTCCGCTCCTGTCCCGAGCCGCTCGACCGCCTCGGCGAGCCGGTCGCGTACGAGCCGCAGAAGCACCGGAAGCGGAGCGCGACCGTGCCGGGCGAGCCCGAACGCGTAGGCGCCCGCGCACAGATGGACCGTGATGGTGGTGAACAGGTCGACGACCGGCTGGTCGCTCTCGGCGAAGGTCCGGGCATCGTCGAAGTCGAGCGGGCCGGTGGCCTTGTCCCCCGGCCGCTCGCCCAATCGCCCACCCAACCGCTCGCGCAGCCGCGCGGAGTTGATGCGCGGCCCGTCGTTGTCCTTGAACAACAGCCGCAGCCGAGTACGGCCGTCGGCTCGCCCGTCCAGGACGAGCGAGATGTTCTGCTGGTGCGACTCCAGCGCGATCCCATAGCCGAAGAGCGTGGTCTGCCAGTCGAAGAGCAGGTCGAGCCAGGCGTCGAACAGGGCGAGCGGGTCGCCGCCGTAGAAGCGGTCGGCCAGGTCGTCGACGACCAGCCGGCCACCGGGGGCTTCGGCGAGCAGGGCGGCCATCGGTATGACGACGGAGTCCTGGAGACCGGCGGGGTAGCGCCGGAACAGTGCGGTGAGCAGTTCGTGCCCGGCGTGCGCGTACATGGTCTCGTCGGCGTGCAGGATCGTGTCCTGGAAGCGGGGCTCGCGGGCGACGACCCGCTTGATCAGACGCTGTCCCGCGGCTCCGTCGACGAGTGTCCCGGGCTTGATGGTCCGCCGGTTGCGCAGGCCCAACGTGGCAGTGTCCAGGGGGAGTTTGACGTGCACCAACGGGTCGGCGGACATGGCGACGGTACGCATCGACAGCGTGGGCACGGCTTCGAGGTGGGCGCGGTCGGCGAGCACCGCGCGCCCCGTCAGGCCGGTGGCACGCAGGGCCCCTTCCAGCGGGGGACCGACGGTCAACGGGTGTACGGGCAGGGCCACATGAGTACGGTCGAGATCCCCCAGCCCGATCAGCCCAGGCGTGGGCCAGTGGTCCGGAAAGGTGCCGACGACCGCATCCAGGGGTACGGCGAGCCAGCGCAAGGAGAAGTGCGGATGGAACTCCGGTGCGTACGCCCGCAATTGCTCCTCGGTGAGCCCGGATCGGCCGCGTGCCGTGGGATAGACCGGATGGTCGACATGGGCGGCGAGGGTGTCGAACGCCAGCCCGGCCGTCAGCCCCGTCCAGTCGGCCGGGTCCGCTCCAAGCCGGTCCGTCAGCCGCTCGGCGACCTCCGACCGGACCGAGTCGTGCAGCCGCATGGTGGCCAGCGTCTGACGGCACTCCTCCGCAAAGGCGTCGAACCCGCCCTGGTCGACGGGCTCGGCCAGGGCCCGCAGCACGCCAAGGATCTCGTCGCACGTCTCATACGGGACGGGGACGTGCGCGGCCTCCTCGAACTCCCCGACGAGCAACGGCAGCCGGGCCGCGAACTCGCACTGGAACCCGTCCTCGACGACGGGCAGCAAGAGGAAACCCCCTTGTCCGTCGGCCCGTTGCAGCCACGCGCCGTCCGGCCGCCGCACGAGCGTGCTGCGCGTACGCAGTCCGACCACGTCCTCACGCAGCAGCGCGCTGAGCACTCGGATCACCAACTCGCCCTCGGTGAGGTCGGTCTCCGGCCGTACGCCGTGCCCGCCGCCCGCGTCGCCCGTGTCGTCCGCGTCGGTCGAGCCGCCGGTCGTCGCAGTCGGGCCCGTCACCGCTGGATCTCCCACCGCTGCCGGGCCAGGAACTCGGCCACGGCCTTGTCCACGGCCTCCTGGTCGGTCCCCACAGCCCGCAGCACGCCGAGGAAGTCGCGATTGGTGTGATACACCTCGTGCCGCTCGCCGACCTCCCGAAGCGGGCGGTACGTCAACTGCACTCCGTCGACGGTCAGTTCGGTTGCAGCGGGGGCAGCGGTCAGAGTCCCGGCGCTCTCGGCACAGGGGTACTCAAGTCGAGCCGCGCCGTCACCCCGTGCCTCCAGGTCCACCGGCAGACGTTCACCCAGGTGCGTACGCAGGATGTGCTCGAAGAGCGGGATCTCCAGCAGGCGTGCCAGCAGCAGATCGCACTGGTCGCCGATGGCACGGTAGTTGACCTCGATGATCCTCGCCCGGCCCTCGTGGACCACGAATTCGGTGTGGCAGGCGCCGAATCCCACGCCGAGGGCGTCGAGTTGGGCCAGCACCTGGGCGACGACCGGCTCGGGATGGGCCGCGACGAAGGTCAGCCGTTCCTCGATGAAGTACGGCGGTGGTGACACGGTGGTGTGAAAACCGCCAAGGACATGACGGACGTGACCGTCGCCGAGCGTCTCCAGGGTGTACAGCTCGCCCGGCAGATACTCCTCGACGACCAGGGCGGCCCCCGGGCGACGGCTCCGGATCTCCGTGCAGCGCGCCACCAGTTCCTCGGGACCGTCTACGAGCACGACGTCCTCGCTGGCCACGCCCTCGCGCGGCTTGACGACACAGGGGTACGGGACGTCGAGGGCGGCCAGGCCCGCGAGATCGGTGACCTCGGTCGACCACACCGTGTCAGCGCCGACGGAGGTGAGATGGCGTCGCATCTCGGCCTTGTCCTTGGTGCGCAGGGTGACCCACCAGTCCTTGCCGGACAGGCCGAAGTAGTCGGCGGCCAGGGCGGCCTGGGTCTGCAGATGGTCGCTGTTGGTGAAGACCGCGTCGGGTCGGTGATGAGTCGATATCCGCGTGACGACGGCACGGAAGTCGCGCACGTCGCACTCCAGGGTCTCGATCTCCGGATACACGCTCCGGTGGGCGTCCGGCTGGTCGGTGAGGAGCGTGACGTCCAGGCCGAGCCGCGCCGCGGCGGGCAGAAATCCTTCGGTGACGGAGTCGGTCGGGTTGAGGGCCAGTAGATACATACGCATGCGCGACGAAGACTTCCGCTCGTGGGTGGAGTGTTGAGGGGCGTGCTCGGGATGCCGGGCACGCTCCTGGCGGTGGGAGTTACTTCCTCGGAAGCTCCACGCCGGTGGGCTTCGCCGCGACTGCGAAGCCCACACAGGCGTTGATGCCGAGGGTCGTCGGCGAGGCCGGTGGATCGCGAGTGATGCCCTGCGCGACTGCACTGGGGCCCGCGAGCGCGGCGTCCACCGTGAACCCGATGGCGGTACACGGCGGCCGCAGGGCGCGCGGCGGCACACCCATCGGTGCGGACTGATGGGGACCAGTCACGGTACGTGAGCTCAAGTTAGGCATGTTTTGGATTTCAAGCAGCTAGGGAGGGGGTGTGACGTGCTCCTCCCTTGATCGTTGCTCCAGGGGTGCGGTCACGTGCTGTTGTCGGTGATCTCTATACTAAGGTAAGGCTTACCTGCTTCACTCGCTCAGCCCCCCATGCACAGGAGTACCAATGACCGTGGCCGTGGAGACTCTGTCGACCGGTGCGGCCGCGTCCGTGTCCGGCCTGCTCGCGGGCACGTACCGACAACTGGGCGAGGTGTGCGAGGCGTTGACCGTGCGAGTCGCCGACCCGGATCCGTCCGTCACCCAAATGGGCGTCAGTGGAGCTGAGTTGACGAAGAATCAGGAAGCCCTGGGCGCCTTCTTCCTGGCCGAGACGGCCCGCATCCAGGACCGCTACGACCACACCCCGCGCCGGGACGTCGCCGCCTCCCGGGCCCTCCACGACTACGCGTGGTCCGTCGGGCTGCTGATGAGCGGCGTCTGGTACCTCACGGGCCGGGTGCCGCGTATCCACCCGGAGGACGTACGGCTCGACCTGACGACCGGTGTGTTCGAGATCAGCCCTCGCGCGGACCTCACCTGCCTCCCGGGCGACCCGGCCGCCGCACTTCCCGGTGCTCTGACGGCTCCTCATGAGGAGGCGCTACGCGCCGAGTTGAGGGTGGCCGTCGCCGATCACATGGAACCGCTGCTCTCCGCGATCGCCCCGCACATCCGGCGCGGCCCGCGCGCCCTGTGGGGCATGGTCACCGACGACCTCGTCTCCGGCATCTGGTACCTCGGCCGCATGCTCGGCCAGGAGCCGGACGCCGTCCGGGCGGCCACCGCGCTCCTGCCCTCGGCCGTCGCACCCTTCCCGGGCGGAGCGGAGTTCCGCCGGCTCACCGGCAGTGACGGACGGCAGCACACGACCCGTACCCGTATGGGCTGCTGCCTCTACTACACGATCCGCCCCGCCGAGGCCTGCTCCACCTGCCCCCGCACCTGCGACGCCGAACGGCTGCGCCGGATCGAGGAGGGCTGAACCCGGTCGCGCGCGGGTCCCGTCGCAGGCCAGCACTGCGCCGCACGATCGGTACGCGCAGCCGCACGAGCGGCACCGGCACGGCGGGCGCCCGCGTTCCGTCCCGCGTACGGTGGCCTGAGGCGGCCGACACATGTCTCACGACAGGAGACGCGCGATGAGCGGCGAACCGACCTTCTTCGAAATCGGAGTGGCAGACCCCGAGCGGGGCCGCGCCTTCTACGGATCCCTTCTCGGCTGGACCTTCGAACCCGGCACGTCCGAAGGCGGAGGCTTCGCCATCGCCACCGACGGAGTGCCGGGCGGAATGCACGGCGGCGACGCCGGAGCCTCCCCCTATCTCTTCTTCAGGGTGGACGACCTCGACGCCGCCGTCGCCCGGGTCCGTGAACTGGGCGGCACGGTGGAGGACCTGGGCGACGGCGGCAACAGCGAGGAGTCGGCCGCCCGGTTCGGCCGCTTCAGGCTGTGCCGCGACGACCAGGACTCCGCCTTCGGACTCCATGAGCCGCCGAAGTGACCCGTTACGAGGCCGACGGCACCACCCGTACGTCGGCGGCACGCACATACGCGACCCGGTGCCCGAACTGGATCTCGTAGTACATGTCCTTGCCGCGCACCACCCGGTGCGGCGCCGTGTCGAAGGTCGGCGCGTAGAAGTACTCGCCCGGCACCTTGTCGCCCGCCGAGTACTTCTGCCCCTTGAGCAGTTTGTACGGCAGGGGCGAGATCTCCTGGACGGGCACGCCCGCCGGGTAGGCCGCCTTCTCCGGGTACGCGCGTCCGTACACGGGGATCTCGGTCAGCCCGGCCTTCGGTGTAACGACCGGACCGGTCGCGTTCACCGCGGTCGGCTGCTTCGCCGGGTTCTTGAACCAGGCCTTCTGGCCGAGGTACCAGATCGCGGTCCAGTCGCCGTCGCGCCCGGCGACCGCGTACCGCTGGCCCGTTGAGACACGCGAACCCAGGTCGTTCACGTCGATCGTGGAGTCCCCGCCCTTGGGCCGCAGCCCGATGTCCTTGACGAGCGGCGCGTCCGAGCGCGGCTGGGTGTGCAGCCGTACGGCGCTGGAACCGTGCGCCGCGCAGGACTCGCCCTTGGCGACGCAGCCCGTGAACTTCGGCTTGTGCTTGGCGAATTGGGGGAGCACGGTCACGAGCCCGCCGTTCGATCCCGGGACGGCGCGCAACGGCTTGCCCAGCAGGGCGAAGTAGTGCTGCCAGTCCCAGTACGGGCCCGGGTCCGTGTGCATCCCGGGGATGTTCGCCGACGTCGGTCCCGGCACGGTGTCGTGGCCGAGGATGTGCTGCCGGTCCAGCGGGATGTCGTACTTCTTCGCCAGATACGTCACCAGCCGCGCCGACGACCGGTACATCGCCTCCGTGTACCAGGCGTCCGGCGCCGCGAGGAACCCCTCGTGCTCCAGGCCGATCGACTTGGCGTTCACGTACCAGTTGCCCGCGTGCCAGGCCACGTCCTTGGCCTTCACATGCTGGGCGATCTGCCCGTCGGTCGAGCGCAGGGTGTACTGCCACGACACATAGGTCGGGTCCTGCACCATGTTGAGGACGCCTTTCCAGGCACCCTCCGTGTCGTGCACGACGATGTACTTGATGCTCTGGGACTTGGGCCGGTCGCCGAGGTCGTGGTTGCCGTAGTCGCCGTCGCCGAACTCCTCGTACGGTGCCGGAATCCACTCGCAGGACACGGTCGCCGGGCACTCGGTGCCGGCCGCGCGGGCCGACCGCAGTCCCGTTTCGCCCAACTGCCTGGTGGCGGGCCGCAGTTGGGGCTGAGCCGCGAGGGCGACCTGCTGGCCCGCGTCCGTCGTGCGGTGCTCCCCGCGGCGGATCACGTCGAAGACGTCGTCGGCGTACGTCGCGGCCGTCGCCGTGTCGTCGGCGCCCAAGAAGCGTGCCACCGCCCCGTACCAGTCCGCCGCGTCGTCACTGAGCGGCTCGCCGAGCTGCTTCTGGGCGGCGGCCAACAGCGCGGCACCGCCCGCCACGTTGGCGGCCACGTCCGTACGCAGCCGTTCCGCGGGGATGCCGGTGAGATCGGCCGCCTTCGTCAACGTCTTGAGGCGGGCGGGGAGTTGGGTGTTCTCCGGGACCTTGGTGTCCGGGAGCAGAGGCGTGCGTGAATCGTCGCCGCGCGCGTCCTCCGTGCCCTCGCTGTGGTGCGGTGCCACCGTCCGGGCGATCGCGGTGCGGGCGTCCGTCAGATGCATGGGACCGTACCCGCCGGTGACACTCGGCGCCCCGCCGTGCGCGTCCCAGCGGGACTGCAGATAGGAGACGGCGAGGAGCACCTTCCTCGGTACGTGGTACTGGGCGGCCGCGTCGGCGAACGCGCTCTGCAGACGTGCGGAGGACGTCTGGGCGCCGCTACCGGACGGGGCGGCGCCCAGCAGCGGAAGCAGCAGGGCCGCCGAGGCGACGGCACCGGCCGTCCTGCGTGCGCGTCTGTGCCCGGTGGAGGGGCTGGAGTCGGTGGGGGATCCTCGCAAAGCAGGCCTCCTGGGACGATCGGTCGCGATGGTGCGTGCGGGGCCGGGCGTGCGTCAGTGGTACCGGCTCCCCGACGATCCGTCAATCATGCCCAGAGGCAGTTGATTTCCCACGTCAGCGGCGGGTGTCGCGGGTTTCGCGGCGGCGGCGACCCGGCCTGCGAGGCGTCAGTGGAGTGGACCTGTGGCCTGTTCGGGTGAACGTTCCTCGATGGAGGAGTGCCGGGCGAGATCGGCGGCCCGACATGACGAAGGTCCGCGATGCGCCCTGTACCGGGCACACCGCGGACCACCATCCCCGTCAGCGAGTGCCGACCGCCGCACGGACGGCCTTGCGGGCCATCTGGCAGTCGTCGTGCAGCCGCCTCAGCAGCAGCCGCTGTTCCTCGCCGGACGGCGCAGCACCCGGGTGGGCCGGTCCCGGTGCCGCCGGGGTCGTCTCGTGCATCGACCGCTGCACGGCCGTCTCGTACGTACGGATCTCCCTGGTGACGACGAGCATGAGGTTCACCAGGAACGCGTCGCGCGCCGCGGGTCCCGCCGACTGCGCGAGCTGGCTGATCTGCCGCCGGGCGACGGGCGCGTCCCCGAGGACCGCCCACAGCGTCGCCAGGTCGTACCCCGGCAGATACCAGCCCGCATGCTCCCAGTCCACCAGCACTGGACCGGCCGGTGACAGGAGAATGTTGGACAGGAGAGCGTCGCCGTGGCAGAACTGGCCCATGCCCTGGCGGCCCGCCGAGTGCGCGATGCCGTGCACCAGCTTCTGCAGATCACCCATGTCGCGGTCGGTGAGCAACCCCAGGTCGTGATACCGGGAGATCCGGGCCGCGTAGTCCAGCGGGGCGTCGAACGTCCCCGCCGGCGGCCGCCACGCGTTGAGCCGGCAGATCGCGCCGAGCGCCGCCCTGACGTCCGCGCGGGGCGGGGACTCGGCCGGGTGCCGCTGCAGCGCCGCCACCCGTCCCGGCATCCGCTCGATCACCAGTGTGCAGTTGTCCGGGTCCGCCGCGATCAGGCGCGGCACCCGCACCGGGGGCCGGTGCCGCACGAACGAGCGGTACGCCGCTATTTCATGACGGATCCGCTCGGTCCACACCGGGGAGTGGTCCAGTAAACACTTGGCGACGGCGGTGCTGCGCCCTGTCGTACCGACCAGGAGCACGGAGCGGCCGCTGCGGCGCAGCACCTGCACCGGAGAGAACTCCGGACAGATCCGGTGCACCGACGCGATCGCCGTGCGCAGCTGAGCCCCCTGGGGGCCGGACAAGTCGAGTCTCCCGCTGAGCGGTTGGGTGCCGAGCCCCGGCACGCGCCGTGACCTACCGGCACCGAGCACGGGAGCCGCCCCCGGGCGTGCGGGGTCGAGATATGGGCCGCTGCCGACCGGGCGGGCGTGCAGTGACCGGGGCGGAGCGGACACGGAGGACGATGCTGCGTACATGGGCGAAACAGATCCCTTCGTGTGCCTGCGAGTTGCTGCGCTACCCGCCCCGGCCGCCCTGGTGCACCCTGGGGAGTGTCCCTTCGGCGACCGGGTCGGGGTGGCGCTTTCCTACCTGACACCCGATGCCCAGTGGCACACCATCTGGCGTGCCCTGGCGAACCCTGGCGAATAGTCGCTCAGCAACTGACAGACGGTTAGTGTCAACTCAGCCGAGAACCTGGGGGCTTGACGTGAGCGGACAACCCAACACCCGCCTTTCGGACCTGTTCGGCCTGGCCGGCTGGTCCAAGGGGGAACTCGCGAGGATGGTCAACCGGCAGGCGGCGGCCATGGGCCACCCCCAGCTGGCGACGGACACCTCAAGGGTGCGGCGGTGGATCGACACGGGAGAGATCCCGCGAGATCCGGTGCCGCGGGTGCTGGCAGCACTGTTCACCGAGCGTCTCGGCCGTGTCGTGACCATCGAGGATCTCGGTCTGGTCCGGCACGGGCGCACGGGGAAACGGCAGGGCGGCGGGAGTGTGGAACATCCCGACGGTATGCCGTGGGCGCCCGAGCGGACTGCCGCGGTCCTCACCGAATTCACGGGAATGGACCTCATGCTCAACCGACGCGGCTTGGTGGGCGCGGGCGCCGCGCTCGCCGCCGGATCCGCAATCAGCAGCGCCATGCAGGACTGGCTGCACTCCGATCCGGCCCTCGCGGCCGACGCCCCTGACATCGACAATCCCCTGCACGCCGACCCCGCTGGGTTCGACCGCTACGAGGCCGCCCCCATCGGGTCGCAGGAGATCGAGGAACTGGAGCGCTCGGTCGAGGTGTTCCGGGCCTGGGACGCGGCCCGCGGGGGCGGACTGCAACGCAAGGCTGTCGTGGGACAGCTCAACGAAGTGGGAGGCATGCTCTCCTACCGACACCCCGACCATCTGCAGCGGCGCCTGTGGGGCGTCGCCGCCAACCTCGCCGTCCTCGCGGGCTGGATGTCGCACGACGTCGGCCTGGAGCCCACGGCCCAGAAGTACTTCATCATCGCCGCGCACGCGGCCCGAGAAGGCGGTGACAGGCCCCGTGCGGGCGAGGCGCTCTCCCGAGCTGCCCGCCAGATGGTGCACCTGGGCCGGCCCGACGACGCGCTCGACCTCATGAAGCTCGCCAAGTCCGGATCGGGCGACGAGGTCCTGCCGCGCACCCAGGCCATGCTCTACACCATCGAGGCCTGGGCACAGGCGTCGCTGGGCAAGGGCCAGGCCATGCGGCGCACCCTGGGGGAGGCGGAGGACCTCTTCGTCTCGGACAAGGGTGACGTGCCGCCGCCGAGCTGGATGCAGCTGTTCGACGAGGCGGACATGCACGGGATGCAGGCCCTGGCCTACCGCACGCTCGCGGAGCACGACCCGTCCGCCGCCGCCGTCGCGCAGCGCCACGCCAAGGAAGCCCTGGAGCTGCGGGAGAAGGGCCGGGACCGGTCGAAGATCTTCGACCACATCTCGCTCGCGTCCGCCTGCTTCATCGCCGACGACCCCGAACAGGCCGACCGGTACGCACGCCTGGCCCTGACGTCGATGGGCTCGAACTCCTCCCACCGCACCTGGGACCGGCTGCGTGAGATGTACCGGCTGACGGGGCAGTACTCCAGCTATCCGAAGATCAACGATCTGCGTGAGGAGATCAAACTGGCGCTGCCCAAGGGCTCGTTGAAGGCCAGGGGCGGCAACAGCGCACGGGCATAGGGGGCCTGTGCGGCTGGTTTCACCCCTGCCGGGTTGTGCTCATGTGCGCTCGGGCTGTGCCCGTGTCAGGTGGCAACCCGGGCGATCAGTACGCAGGCGTCGTCCTCGCGTTCCGTCTCGCCGAACTCCTCCACGACCATCCGTACGCAGTCCTGTGCGGCGCGGGCCTCGCCGAAGCGGGGGGCCAGGTCGAGGAGACGGCTGACGGTCGCGGTGTCGCCTCCCCCCTCGACCTCGCTCGAGTCGTGGGACTCCCATGACTGGGACTGGGGAGGCACCCACCGTCGGGGAACCAGCCCGTCGGTGTGCAGGAGGAGCAGGTCCCCCGGTTCGAGCATCTCCTCGGCCTGTCCGTAGACAGCGCCGGAGGTGGCGCCGAGCAGGACGCCGTCCGGCGGCGCGAGCATGCGCCCCGTCCCGTTGCGGAACAGCAGTGGGGCGGGGTGCCCTGCCTGCGCCCAGGTCAGCGTGCGGCTCTCGGGCCGGTAGCGGCAGCACACCGCGCTGCCCAGGGCCGGCTGGACCGAGGCGTCGAGTAACTGGTTGAGCCACGCCATGAGCTGTCCGGGCTCGGTACCCGCCACAGCCATACCGCGCAGGGCGCCGATCATCATCGCCATGCCCGAGGTGACGGTCACACCGCGGCCGGTGAGGTCGCCGACGCTCAACAGCGTGTCTCCGCTGGGCAGTTCGAGTGCGTCGTACCAGTCGCCGCCGATCAGCTCGCTCGTCGAGGACGGCAGATAGCGGGCGGCCAGGTCCAGTGTCTCGGGTCCCTGGCGCGGGAGGCGCAGGGAACCGCGCCACGGCGGCAGCACGGACTCCTGCAACTCGACCGCGAGCCGGCGCTCGGTCTGCGCGAAGTGCCGTTGGTGCTGCAGGGAGTCCCGGGTCTCACTGACGGTCCGCTGGCTGCGGCGCAGCTCGCTGACGTCCCGCAGGACCGCCCACATCGAGGCGGTGCTGCCGTCCGTGTCGAGCACGGGCTCGCCCATCACGTGCACGGTCCGCACGTCGCCGTCGGGCCGGACGATACGGAACTCGCCGTCGATCGGCTTGGCGTCGATGAGGCAGTCCGTGACCATCGCCGTCAGCCTCGGCCGGTCCTGTTCCAGCACCACGGAGGGCAGTTCGTCGAGGGTGAGCGGGGGAGCGGCGGGGTCACGGCCGAGGATCTGGTAGAGCTCGCCGGACCAGGTCGCCTCGTCCGTCAGCAGGTTCCACTCGGCGCTGCCGACCCGGCTGAGCAGTGAGCCGTGCCGGGGTGCGGTCGGCGCGGCTCGTACGGTGGGAGCCGCCGCCTCGTGCTCGACGGGAACGGCCGACGGACCGTCCCTCAACTGCGCCAAGTGCTCGTCGAGGTCGCTGAGTTGATGCATCGCCAGATCGCACAGGGCGCGCTGCCAGCGTCCCTCCGGATCCGTGCCGTCGGCCGGCGCGTCGCGCCGTACGGCGTCCACCTCGCCCCGCAGCCGGCGCGTCTGCGAAATGAGCGCGTCGACCGAGCCGCGCGGGGGCGGCTGGGCGGCAGGGTGGTCCGCCGAGAGGTGGGACGGCATGACGTACTCCGATACAGGCACGGTACGACCAAGGCTGAAGGAAGGACCGGTTACGACTGTCGCACAGCCTGCGACGCCCTGTAAGGGATTTGGCAACACGCGACGCGGTGGTGCCTCTGGCATATGTCGCAGTCCTCGCGGAGGCTGCGGGCGGGGCGAATTCAGTACGCGGGCCGGTCGGTCAAGTCGTAGACAGGATAGGTGAGTTGATGGAGTGACGGCAGTGGCCGCGACTCACTCAATCGTATGTTCGGTGAGCGTGTGTGCGGTGCTCGATCGAGGTTTCGCCGCCTCGGTGCCGCTGAGCTCCGCGTCAGTACCGCTGGGCCTTGACCAGCTTGGGTGTCAGCACCGGCTCGGCGGGCTTGCGGCTGATGGCGAGCGGCTGAGCACGCTCACCCGGGGCCAGGTCCTCGGCGCCCACGAATCGCGTCTCGACCGTCTTGCCGGAGGAATCGAGGAAGTCGACCTGCACGGCGTACGAGGCCTGCGTGTCGGTCTTGTTGGTGATGCTCACGACGACGGCGAGCAGGCCACCGGTCTCGGCCCTGGGCTTGCCGGTCATGGAGACGTCGGACATCGCGTTGCCCTGGCCGTCGACGCCCTTGAGCTCGTTCTCCGCCGCCTTGTTGGCCCGGGCGACCTCCGCCGACACGGACGCCTCGAAGGAGGACGCCGCGGCCGAGGCGGAGGAAGCCGCAGCTGAGGCCCGGGCTCGTGCGGACTCGACGGCCGATTCGTTGACGGAGGGGGCCGTACCCGAGAAGGACGCCGTGTCGGGCGGGGAAGGCCGTTCGCTGAAGGGCGGGTCGGAATCGCCGGAGTCGCTGTCGGTGCTGCACGCCGCGAACGTGCCCATGGCCGCGGCGACCGCCGCCACCGCGACGGCAGCCGAACGAGTCCTGCCCGGCCGGCGGGGGCCACGGGGCGGCGGTGTGTTCATCGCGCGCTGTCCTTGCTGTCGGTGCCTGGTCGATCACTGCCGGGTCGGTCGACGAAATGAACCTTATGCCTGATATTCCGGCAAGGCATTTCGTGGCCGGCCGGGCCCCAGTCACTCGCCCGGCACCAGGGCTGCCGCTTTCGCGGTCAGTAGCGCAGTACTCCCGCGATGCCCGCCGCGTCGCCCAGCGCGCCGTCCGGGACGAAGCGGACCTGCGCGCCGGTGTCCAGGCACTGTTCGACGATCTCGTCCACGATGTCGTCGCGGGCGTCCAGATCGTCGGTGTCGGCCGGGACGAGATGGTCGCCGCCGTCGTCGCGTACGGTCACGCGGTAGTTCTCCTCGACGGCCAGCAGCCGGACCCGGCCGGCGGTCGCGTTCTGCCAGACCTCGTCGACCCCGGCCGCGAACGCCCGTCGGCCCTTGGCCGTTTCGAGTTCCCGTGCCACGGTGTCGGCGCTCTTGCGGTCCTCGGCCGTGACCAAAGGGCTGACCGCCTGCCACACGGCGTCGGCACCCGCGTGCGCGAGACCGCCGTGCGCGACGTGGACGGCGTCCTTGCTGACGGTGCCGACCTCGTCGAGAAGGGAGAGCGCGGCCTGCTCGCCGGTGACGTACACCGGTCGCGGGTCGCCACGCAGGACGCTGGCGAGGACGGTGTCGCCGTCCCGCAGGAAGTGGCGGGTCCGCTCGTCGCGGAAGGTGCTCGGCAGGTCGCCGACGCGTTCCTTGCGCTCGGCGTCCGGGTCCTCCAGGCTCCGCGTCAGCGGAAAGCCGGCCGCCTCGGACTCGACGACATGCCCCCCGCCGCCGCTCCACAGGGAGATCC
Source organism: Streptomyces sp. ActVer (assembly GCF_027270795.1). NCBI lineage: Bacteria > Bacillati > Actinomycetota > Actinomycetes > Kitasatosporales > Streptomycetaceae > Streptomyces > Streptomyces sp. ActVer. The sequence continues at coordinate 3,165 of NZ_JAPWHT010000143.1, read as the reverse complement.
GGTCCGCGGAGACGGCCAGGACCCAGAACGGGCGCTCGGCGGCCTGCGCGGCGACGAGATTGCGGGTCAGGAAGGTGTCCGAGAGGACGACGCGCTCCGGCACGGTCCGGGCCAGCGACCACACCTGGTGCTCCCCGGGGGCGGCGAAGATCGCCAGGCCGTCCTCGGCGTGTGCCAGATCGACCTCCGCGAGCGCCTGCTCCAGCTGACCGGCGACGTCCATCCGCAGCTCACGGGTGACCGCGGGATCGGATTCCAGCTGCTTCTTCGCCTTGGCCAGGACGTTGCGCAGCCGGACGGGATCCTGTGCCTTGTCGGGCTCGCGTCGATGGGTCGGAGTGAGCACCGACACGGCCGGATAGGGCCGCGGGCGGCGCAGTTCGGTGAGTGTGGTGGGGCTCAGAACATGCTCCATATATGCACCATATGGCCGAATGGGTGAACGGGCATGCGGAGGAGTGGAAGAGGAATGGAACCGGATCGGGCCAACGGTGCGAGGTGGGCGCCGTGGCCCTCGCGATCCTCAGTCCTCCGCCCCGCACGAGCTCCCGTCGGCCGGCAACGAGCCGTACAGCAGGAAGTCGTCGACCTTCCGGTGCACGCACTTGGAGGACCCGTACCCGGTGTGGCCCTCGCCCTTGTTGTCGAGGACGACGGCCGAGGAGCCGAGCCGTGCCGCGGTCTCCGTGGTCCAGCGGTACGGGGTCGCGGGGTCGCCGCGGGTGCCGACGAGGAGCAGCTTCGGGGTGTCCACGTCGCGGACCTTGTCGCGGATGTACGTGGTGCCCTTCGGACGGCCGTAGCACATCAGGACCTGCGTGAGGCGGTACTCGCCGAAGACCGGCGACGCCGCCTCGTACTCGGCGCGCAGTCGGTCGATGTTCTGGGTGATCTGGTCGGCGGTGGGCCGGTCGGGGTCGTCGGCGCAGTTGACGGCCATCAGGGCGGCCGGGAGGTTGTCGACGGGAATGTCGCCCTCGTCGACCAGGCCCCCCTCCCCGTCCTCGGCGAGCCCACCGTCGCCGGGGACCGTGATGCCGCCGGGCAGGGAGATGCCGCCGCCGGCGAACCGCATGATGCCGCGGGTGTCACCGTCCTGGACCAGCGAGGTCAGCGCCTGCGAGAGGGCCGGCCACAGCTCCTTGCTGTAGAGGGCCTGCACGATGGCGCCCACCAGGTCCTGGCCGGAGAACGGTTCGCCGAAGTCCCCCGGCACCGGGTCCTCGTCCAGCGAATCGACCAGCCGGACCACGTCCTGCCGGGCGGTGCGCGTGTCCTGGCCGAACGCGCAGTTGATGTCCTCGGTGCACCAGTCGAGGAAGCCCTCGAGGGCTGTCTGCTGGCCCTGCGCGCCGACGATGCCCTGTTCGCTCAGCGGTTCGGTGAGGGTGTCCACGCCGTCGAGCACCAGCCGGCCCGTCTTCTTGGGGAACTGGGCCGCGTACACCGCGCCCAGCCGCGTTCCGTACGAGAAACCGAGGTAGTTGAGCTTCTTGTCGCCGAGGGCCTGGCGCAGCACATCGAGGTCGCGCGAGGCATTGACCGTGCCTATGTGGGACAGCACGGGCCCGGAGTGCTCGGCGCACGCGGCGGCGGCCCTGCGCAGTATGTCGAGAGCGGCCCGCGGGCCGTCGCTGTCGTCCGCGTCGGGATCCGCCTCGTCCACGGCCTCGCCCGTCCCCTCGCCACAGCTGACCGGGGAGCTTCTGCCGACGCCGCGCGGGTCGAAGGTCACCACGTCGTAGCCGTCGGTCAGGCCCATGAAGTCCTCGCCGCCCGCGGCGAGTTCGCTGACTCCGGGCCCGCCCGGGCCGCCGAAGTTCAGCACCACCGAACCTCTGGACTTCCCCGTCGCCCGGATGCGGGCCAGGGCGAGGTCGAGTGTCCCGTCGGCGGGTTTCGTGTAGTTGACCGGGACGGTCACCTTTCCGCACTGCAGGTCCTTGGGCAGGCTGTCGCCCTCGCAGGCGGACCACTTGATCCGCTGGTCGTAGAAGCGGGACAGATCGGGACGGTCGGTGTCCGCCGCGGCGACCGTCGGCAGCCCGGCTCCCAGCAGGGCCAGCGTCACGGCGCCGGTGAACGCGCGGCGTTGATGCGTGGACAGCATGAAGGCCTCCCGGAACGCCCCGGCGCGCAGCCGGGGATGCCCCCTCGATCACGATAAGGGGGCATCCCCGGCCACGCCTCCCGGCGGGCGGACCTGCACCGGAGGCCCTACTCTGCGCTCCGCGCGCCCCACGGCGCGGTGTCACGGCCTCGCGCCGGACAGTTCGAGTGGGGCACCGCCCGTTGGGGTGAAAAATCGGCAACCCACTAACCCGCATCGCCCACCGGCGTTTTATCCGGTGCGGGCGAGTGCCCGCGTCCATGTCTGGAAGGCAGGGAACCTATGAAACGGGTTGCCCGAAATGGTTTGATCATCGCGGCCGCCGCCTCCGGCGCCGTGGCCGTGACGATGCCGGTGTACGCGGACTCCGCGGCGGACGGCGGCACGGCCAACTCGCCGGGGGTGATCTCCGGCAACACCATTCAGCTCCCGGTGCACGTTCCCGTGAACGTGTGCGGGAACACGGTGAACGTGGTCGGACTCCTCAACCCCGCAGCGGGCAACCGCTGCGCCAACGAGGGCGGCCACGGCAAGGGCGGCGACGGCAAGGGCGGTGCCCATGCGGGCTCCGCCGGTGCGGTCGCCGAGGGAGGGGCCAAGGATTCACCGGGTGTGATCTCCGGCAACGGCGTGCAACTCCCGGTCCAGCTCCCCGTGAACGTCACCGGCAACTCGGTGGGCGTCGTCGGCATCGGCAATCCCGCCATCGGGAACGAGTCCACGAACACGTCGAGGGAGCGGCCGCACCACCCGGACAAGCCGGTGGCGCCCCCCGCCCCGAAGCCGGTGGAGCCGCCGAAGAAGCCGGTGCGACCGGCGCAGCCCGAGGTGGAGCCCGAGGCTCCGCGGGCCGTGGCCCAGGGGCCCGGAGCGTCCCTCGCCCAGACCGGCACGGACCTGATGGGCCCGACGGTCGCGGCCAGCGCCGCGCTGATGCTGGGCGGCGCCGCGCTGTACCGGCGTTTCCGGACGGCTGTCGCGCCCCGGTCCGGGCACGCCGGTGCGGGTGGGCCGGGGTCCGCGGACGGCTCCTGGCCCGAGCCGGCGGTCGGTCC
>NZ_JAPWHT010000142.1:0-22025 GCF_027270795.1 Streptomyces sp. ActVer | reverse complement strand
CACGCGGCCGGGGAGCGGGCGGGCGCAGGCCCGTGGTCGCCGAGTCGGTGCCGGTGGTGGCGTCCGCAACCGCCTGCAGCAGGCGGCTCGCTTCCCCGGCGTCCGGGCGGGACTCCGGCTGCTTGTGCATCAGTTGCTGCAGAACGGGACCGAGCGGTCCGGCGCGCTGCGGCTCCGGCAGCGGTTCGACCACGATCGCCGTGAGTGTGGACCAGGTCGACGTACGCCGGAACGGCGAGGACCCCTCGACGGCCGCGTACAGCGTGGCGCCCAGGGCCCAGATGTCGGAGGCGGGGCCCGGTTCGTGGCCCTGCGCCCGCTCGGGTGCCAAGTAGTCCAGGGAGCCGACCAGTTCACCGCTGCGGGTGAGATGGGTGGCGGAGCCGTCGCCCGGGTCGTCCATCGTGGCGATGCCGAAGTCGGTGAGGACGAGCCGGCCGGAGCGGTCGAGCAGGATGTTGCCGGGCTTCACGTCACGGTGGAGCACTCCGGCGCGGTGGGCCGCGGAGAGCGCGTCCATCACCTTCGCACCGATCCCGGCCACCTCGCGTGCGTCGAGGGTGCCGCGCTCGCGCAGGACGTCGTCCAGGGACGGCCCGTCCACCAGCTCCATGACGATCAGCGGCCGGCCGTCGACCTCCGCCACGTCGTGCACGGCGGCGGCTCCGGGGTGGCGCACGCGGGCCGCCGCGCGCGCCTCGCGCTGCATGCGCAGCCCCAGGTCCGCCAGTTCGGGCGCGCCCGCGTCCGAGTACGTACGCAGTTCCTTGACCGCGACCTCGCGGCCCAGGACCTCGTCGAGCGCCCGCCAGACGACGCCCATGCCGCCGCGGCCCAGTTGGGCGACGACGCGGTAGCGTCCGACGAGGAGCCGGCCGATTCCGTCGGGCTGGTCGGGCCCGTCCGGCCGGTCCTTCTCCCCTGGTTGTTGGTTTTCCCCCGAAGACACCGCTGCCCCGTTCCTGAGTCACACCAATGAGTGGCGACCAGAGTACGGGGCGGAAGTGACAGTCGGGGCGGGACGCTGTCGCTGTGACTTGGTCGGTACGTGCGGGGTGCCACCGGTGTGAGGGGTGCCACGGGCCGTCGTGAACCAGCGGGCCGTGTGTGCCTGATCGCGCAGTTCCCCGCGCCCCTGGCGGGGCGGGGCTCTTACGGAGTCGAGATTGTCAGGTCCGCCCGCCTCGGAGTCGCGAAGGCCTCCAGGTCGGCGCGGGTCAGGCCCGCCGCTCGGGCCACCTCGGCGATGTCGAGGGCGCCGCAGTCCAGGCCGCGCAGGAGGTAGCCGCTGAGGGCCTTGGCGGTGGCGGGCTCGTCCATGACGTCGCCGCCGGCGTGGTTGGCGTACCGGGCGAGACGTCCCGCGGCCTGCTCGAAGCCCTCGCGGTAGAACGCGAACACGGCCGCGTAGCGCGTGGGGATGTGGCCGGGGTGCATGTCCCAGCCCTGGTAGTAGGCGCGGGCGAGCGCGCGGCGGGTGAGGCCGTAGTGCAGCCGCCAGGCGTCGTGGACCTTCGGCGTCGGGCCGACCGGCAGGACGTTCGTGGAGCCGTCCGAGACACGGACGCCGGTGCCCGCGGCCGCGACCTGCATGATCGCCTTGGCGTGGTCGGCGGCCGGATGGTCGCTGGCCTGGTAGGCGGCGGAGACGCCGAGGCAGGCGCTGTAGTCGAAGGTGCCGTAGTGCAGTCCCGTGGCCCGCCCCTCCGCGGCCTGGATCATGCGGGCGACGGTCGCGGTGCCGTCGGTGGCGAGGATGGACTGGCTGGTCTCGATCTGGATCTCGAAGCCGATCCGGCCCTGTTCCAGGCCGCGCGCCTTCTCGAACTCCTCGAGGAGCCGCACCATGGCCGTGACCTGCTCGGCATAGGTCACCTTGGGGAGGGTCAGCACCAGCCCGTCGGGCAGGCCGCCCGCCTCCATCAGGCCGGTCAGGAAGATGTCGAGCGTGCGGATGCCCCGGTCACGGACCGGCGCCTCCATGCACTTCATGCGGATGCCCATGTACGGGGCCGCCGTCCCGGTCTCGTACGCCTCCGAGACCAGCCGTGCCGCGCGGGCCGCCGCCTCGTCCTCCTCGGCGTCCGGGCGCGGGCCGTAGCCGTCCTCGAAGTCGACGCGGAGGTCCTCGATGGGCTCGCGCTCCAGCTTGGCGCGCACGCGGTCGTACACGGGCGCGGCGAGGTCGTCGGGGAGGCCGAGGACCGCGGCGAAGGAGGCGGCGTCGGGTGCGTGTTCGTCGAGGGCCGCGAGGGCCTGGTCGCCCCAGGCGCGGATGGTGTCGACGGCGAAGACGTCACCGGGGACGTACACGGTGTGGACGGGCTGGCGGGTGCCGGGGTCGCCGGGGTAGCGGCGCTCCAACTCGGCGTCGACCGGGGCGAGGGAGGCGCTGATCTCCTCGCTGACCGCGCCCGCGAGGCTCGTCGCCACCTTCTCCTGCTGGCCCTGACCCATTCCACGCCCTCCTGTTTTCCGCTCCACGGAATCAAATATCCGTAGAGCGAAGTTATCCGCGGACCTTCCGCCGGTCAACACCCTCCGGGCTCCCGGGTCACCCCCCGGGCTCCCGCCCCGACCGCATCGGATACCCTGCCGGGCCACGTCCGTATTCCTTCCCCGGTCGTCGCCGGATCCCTTCCCCGGCGGCCCGGGACTCGCACCGCGGCCGCCCCTGAATTCCCTCGGGGCCGCCCTCGGGACTTCCTTCGGGGTCCACCCCGGGATCTCGACATGTTCACGCCCAGCTTCGAAACTGCGATGCGCACGAATCGCCGCCATCCGCAGCAGAACCGGTGCCCCTCACAGGAACCGGCCTCCGCCAGAGAAGGAGCCACCCGTGCCCCACCGCAGTCGAGTCACGCGTCGCCTGGGCCTCAAGACCGCTCTCGCAGCGGCGGTCACCCTGCCTCTGTCCAGTACAGCACTGTCGACCTCACCCGCCTCCGCGGCGAACCGAATATCGCGGAGTCGCCGGCTGGAGGTCATGTCGTTCAATCTGCGCTACGCGAGCACCGCCGAACCCAACAGCTGGGCCGTCCGCCGCCCCGTGATGCGCGAACTGCTGCGCCGGGAGCGGCCGCACGTCATGGGCGTCCAGGAGGGTCTCTACCAGCAGGTGCGCGACATCGAGACCGACCTCGGACCGCACTACGACTGGATCGGCACGGGCCGCGCGGGCGGCAGCCGCGACGAGTTCATGGCGGTCTACTACGACACCCGCAGACTCGCCCCGGTCGAGTACGACCACTTCTGGCTCTCCGACACCCCCAATGTCATCGGATCGAACACCTGGGGCGGCGGGTCGATACGCATGGTGACCTGGGTCCGCTTCCGTGATCTGGGCGACGGCGAGCGGCAGTTCTACTTCCTCAACACCCACCTCGACAACGCGAGCCAGAACGCACGCGCGCGTGCGGCGTCCCTGATCGCCTCACGGATCGCCGGTCTCGACCGGACCCTGCCGCTCCTGGTGACCGGCGACTTCAACATCGCCGCCCACAAGAACCCGGTCTACGACACGATGCTGGCCGCCGGACTCACCGACACCTGGGACACCGCGGCCGAGCGGAGCAAGCTGTACGCCACGTTCCACGGCTACCGGCCCCTGACCCCGGACGGCGACCGCATCGACTGGATACTCGCCACGCCCGGTGTGACCGCCCACCGGGCGTCGATCAACACCTTCTCCGTGGACGGACAGTTCCCGAGCGACCATCTGCCCGTACAGGCGTCGCTGACCCTGGGCTGACCCTGACATGAGGCGAGGCCCCGGTGACCGTGACGGTCACCGGGGCCTCGTAGGTCACGAGGTGCCCGCGAGACACCTGCGGGGTACCCGTGAAGCGATCAGCCCTTGCGGGTGTTGATCTCCTCGGTGAGCTGCGGGACGACCTCGAAGAGGTCGCCGACCACGCCGTAGTCGACCAGGTCGAAGATCGGCGCCTCGGCGTCCTTGTTGACCGCGACGATCGTCTTCGAGGTCTGCATACCGGCGCGGTGCTGGATCGCGCCGGAGATGCCGGAGGCGATGTACAGCTGCGGGGAGACCGACTTGCCGGTCTGGCCGACCTGGTTGGTGTGCGGGTACCAGCCGGCGTCCACCGCGGCACGCGAGGCGCCGACGGCCGCGCCGAGCGAGTCGGCGAGGGCCTCGATGACCGAGAAGTTCTCGGCACCGTTGACACCGCGGCCGCCGGAGACCACGATCGCGGCCTCGGTCAGCTCGGGGCGGCCCGTCGACTCGCGCGGGGTACGGCCGGTGACCTTGGTGCCGGTCGCCTTGTCCGAGAAGGACACCGCGAGGGCCTCGACGGCACCGGCGGCCGGGGCGGCCTCCACGGCGGCCGAGTTCGGCTTGACCGTGACGACCGGGGTGCCCTTGGAGATGCGGGACTTGGTGGTGAAGGAGGCGGCGAACGCGGACTGCGTGGCCACCGGGCCCTCGTCGCCGGCCTCCAGGTCGACGGCGTCGGTGATGATGCCCGAGCCGATACGGACCGCGAGACGGGCGGCGATCTCCTTGCCCTCGGCGGAGGACGGCACGAGCACGGCGGCCGGGGAGACGGCCTCGTACGCGGCCTGCAGCGCGTCCACCTTCGGTACGACCAGGTAGTCGGCGTACTCCGCGGCGTCGTGCGTGAGGACCTTGACCGCGCCGTGCTCGGCGAGCGCGGCGGCGGTGTCGGCGGCGCCGGGGCCCAGCGCGACGGCGACGGGCTCGCCGATGCGGCGGGCCAGCGTCAGCAGTTCCAGGGTGGGCTTGCGGACGGCACCGTCCACGTGGTCGACGTAGACGAGAACTTCAGCCATGGGAATGCTCTCCTGCTTGCGAAAGATGAGGGGCGGTCGGCGAATGGAGGTTCAGCGAGGCTCGGACGGGCCTCAGATGAACTTCTGGCCCGCGAGGAACTCGGCGAGCTGCTTGCCGCCCTCGCCCTCGTCCTTGACGATCGTGCCGGCGGTGCGTGCCGGGCGCTCGGTGGCGGAGTCGACCTTGGTCCAGGAGCCTTCGAGACCGACCTCGTCCGTCTCGATCTCCAGGTCCTCCAGGTCCCAGGACTGCACCGGCTTCTTCTTGGCGGCCATGATGCCCTTGAAGGACGGGTAACGCGCCTCGCCCGACTGGTCGGTGACCGACACGACGGCCGGCAGGGAGGCCTCGAGCTGCTCGGAGGCGGTGTCGCCGTCGCGGCGACCCTTGACCGTGCCGTTGGGGCCACCCTCGACGGAGACCTCGGAGAGCAGCGTGACCTGCGGAACACCCAGACGCTCGGCGAGCAGCGCCGGGACGACACCGGCGGTGCCGTCGGTGGACGCCATGCCGGAGATGACCAGGTCGTAGCCGGCCTTCTCGATGGCCTTCGCCAGCACGAGCGACGTACCGATGATGTCCGTGCCGTGCAGGTCGTCGTCCTCGACGTGGATCGCCTTGTCGGCGCCCATGGACAGCGCCTTGCGCAGGGCGTCCTTGGCGTCCTCGGGGCCGACGGTCAGCACGGTGATCTCCGCGTCGGCGTCCTCCCGTCGGCACTCCTCCGCGATCTGCAGGGCCTGCTCGACCGCGTACTCGTCGAGCTCCGACAGCAGGCCGTCCACGTCGTCACGGTCGACGGTCAGGTCATCGGCGAAGTGCCGGTCGCCAGTGGCGTCGGGCACGTACTTCACGGTGACAACGATCCTCAAGCTCACGCCGGCTCTCCTACTGCATCGTCTTTTCTGGGCTGCCTGCTTAGGGGCAGCATAGGCGCCTGAAGCGGCCGTTCCCGGTGGGGGCGACCCGCGCTCCGAGCGAAATATTACTCGCCAGTACGCACATCTACGCTCCCGCAGGTGGTTCCCTCTAAGCAAGCGCTTTGAACTGTGACCTTCGCAACGCAGCGTAATCGGAACTCGACACTCACGCAGGCGAGGTGGGCCGTACGGCCCGACGCGTCATTCCCGCAGCCCCTTGAAGTCGCCCTGGTGGTACAGGAGCGGGCGGCCCGCGCCGGCGGGGTCCCCTAGGACCACCTCGGCCAGCACGATGCGGTGGTCCCCGGCCGGTACGCGCGCGACGACCCGGCAGACGAGCCAGGCGAGGACGTCGTCGAGTACGGGGACGCCCTCGGGGCCCTCCCGCCAGGCGGTGGGCGCGCCGAAGCGGTCGGCGCCGCTGCGGGCGAAGGTGGCCGCCAGTTCGCGCTGGTGCTCGCCGAGTATGTGGACGCCGACGTGGTCCCTCTCGGCGATCGCCGGCCAGCTGGACGCGCCGGTGCCGACGCCGAAGGAGACCAGCGGGGGCTCGGCGGACACCGAGGTGAGCGAGGTGGCGGTGAAGCCCACCGGACCCTCGCCGCCCTGGGCGGTGATCACGGCGACTCCGGCCGCGTGCCGCCGGAAGACGGAGCGCAGGAGGTCCGGGGAGGCGAGTTCGGGAGAGGTGAGTCGAGGGGTTCCGAGATCGGGCGTGGCCGTCATGGAGTTGTCCTTCTGCGGGAGGCGACGAGCAGGTCCTGGGCTGGTCAACAGCCCGGACAGTGCGCGCTCGCGCAGCGGCCCGGAGCCGCGGTCCGAGGGCGTTCGCGCTCGACGAGAAGGAGTTCCAGGGGCATACGGTCAGGCTGACGATAGGTGGTGCGTGCAGTCAAGTGCGTCCCGGCATATGGGAGATGCGTCACCGGTGCCCTCCAGCCTCGTCCAGCTTCACAGGTCAGGGTGTTCCGACCGCCTCGCCGAGCGCGGCGATCACGTCCGCCTTGCGCGGCTGTCCCGTCGCGCGCCGGACCACGCGTCCGTCCGCGTCGAGGACGAGCACGGTCGGCGTCTTGAGGATGTCGAGTTCCCGTACGAGGTCGAGGTGGTCCTCGGCGTCGATCTCGATGTGCGCCACGCCCGGGACCAGGCCGGCGACCTCGCCGAGGACCCTGCGGGTCGCCCTGCAGGGCGCGCAGAAGGCGCTGGAGAACTGGACCAGCGTGGCTCGCTCACCGAGGTCCTCGCCCAACTCGGCCGCGCCCAGACGCTTTCCGCCGTCCCGCCCGCGCACTCTGACTCTCCCGCTCCGCCGTCGGTTCAGCACTCCGAAGGCGCTCGCCGCCACGAGCACCACGACACACACCACGATTCCGGCCATCCCCGGTTTCAGCATTCACGAGACTGCAAAGATTCCCGCGGCGGCGGATCGTTTTCCATGCGGAATGCTTGATCCATGGACATCGATGCAAGAGGGCCGCGTTTCGGAGCGGCCGTGACGACCGTCGTACTGGCGGTCGTACTGATCACCGGCAGCGCCTGGCTGCTGGCCTGGCAGACGCTGGCGTTCGCGCTCGGCGCCGCCGGTGGCGTGGCGCGTTCCCCGTACGGCTGGCTGTTCCGCAAGGCGGTGCGTCCCCGGATCGGGCCGCCGACGGAGTTCGAGGCGCCGGAGCCGCCGCGGTTCGCGCAGGCGGTCGGTTTCGCGTTCGCGGCGGTGGGGTTGATCGGTTACGGAGTGGGGCCCGAGTGGCTGGGACTCGCGGCGACCGGGGCGGCGCTCGCGGCGGCGTTTCTGAACGCGGCGTTCGGGTACTGCCTCGGGTGCGAGATGTACCTGCTCGTACGTCGGCTCACGGTTCGCGCATAGTAAAGGCGGCTTAAAACTCCGAGGTGGATCAAGGGGTGACGTGACGAGAATCTCGCGCTTGCGCGGCACGAGGACTGGCCACTCGTCCGTTCTTGGGGCACGATCTGCGCAATGCCGTAAACCTACGGCAGCGTAACTTCCCGCCGGGAGCCCCCTTCCCAGGCAGACCAGAGAGAAGGGTCCACTCCGTCCATGGCTGAGCTTGCCTACCGTCCCGCCATCGGTCTCGCCCAGACGTTGTTCAAGGCCTGGGACCTGAAGATCGACCTCAAGGGAACGGAGAACATCCCGCGCTCCGGCGGTGCGGTGCTGGTGAGCAATCACATCAGCTATCTCGACTTCATCTTCGACGGTCTGGCCGCCCTTCCGCAGAAGCGCCTGGTCCGCTTCATGGCGAAGGAATCGGTGTTCCGGCACAAGATCTCCGGCCCGCTGATGCGCAACATGAAGCACATCCCGGTGGACCGCAAGAACGGCGAGGTGGCATACGCCCACGCGCTCGACTCGCTGCGCTCCGGCGAGATCGTCGGCGTCTTCCCCGAGGCCACGATCTCCCAGTCGTTCACGCTGAAGAGCTTCAAGTCGGGTGCCGCGCGCATGGCCCAGGAGGCCGGCGTCCCGCTGATCCCGATGGCAGTGTGGGGCACGCAGCGGCTGTGGACCAAGGGCCACCCGCGCCACTTCAAGCGCAGCCACATCCCGATCACCATCCGCGTCGGCGAGGCCATAGAGGCCTCGCGCGACAAGTACGCGGGCGCGATCACCCGCCAGTTGCGCGAGCGTGTGCAGGAGCTCCTGGAAGCCGCACAGCGCGCCTACCCCGTGCGCCCCAAGGGCCCGAACGACACCTGGTGGATGCCGGCCCACCTCGGCGGCACGGCCCCGACTCCCGAAGAGGTCAAGGCCGCCGAGGCCCGCTGAGCGGCCACTCGCGCCGAGCCGCTACCGAGGCGCGTGGACGGTGATCCGCGCCCCCGGGCTGAACTTCTCCAGCAGTTCGACGAGTTCGGCTCCCGCGGTCTCGACGTCGGCCACCGGCATCGGTGTGAGGCTCTCCAGGAGGAAGACCGCCGAGGTCGACTCCTCGGTGAGGCGGGTGCGCGGGCCCTGGCGCCAGTTCCAGCGGCGGCAGGTCACGCCCCTCTCGTCGCACCACACCACCTCGTCGGCGTCGGGGTGTTCGACGGTCTCCTCCCCCGCCGCGACGGTCACGAAGTCCTCGTCACCCGTGGCGCGCACGAGACGCATCCCGCCCTGGATGTGGTCGAGGTCCTCCCCTCCGACCGGGATCAGATGGGCGACGCTGATCGCGTTGTAGAGGTCGACCAGCACGTTGATCCTGGGCAGCCCGGCCTCCGAGAGAGCCCTCTTCGCCAGCGCCTCCGCCGAGTTGCGCGTACGCGAGGGCTTGGAGCCGAACGCGGTGTAGACCTCGCGCCATGCGGCCATGTGCGGGTCCTCGTGCGGGGCGCGCCCGTCGAGGCGGGCGGCGAGCCGGCGGGCCGCGTCGTCGAGGAGTTCCGAGGTGCCGTCCGTACTGGGCCCGTTGACGAGTCCGTACGCCTCGATGGTGAGGTGCGTGAAACCGGGCGCGAGGGCGCGCACCTCGTCGGACACGGTGAGCGGGAGGGTCATCTTCTGCCTTGCCTCAGAGTGCGGCGGGGAGGGTCTTCCACAGGTGCGGCCGGTCGGGGGCTGCCTTGAGGGCACTCAGGACGACCGGATGCGGTTCAGCGTACAGCACTGGGTAGTCCACCTCATTGGACTGCGGATCGACGGGGAAGGCCAGCCGTTCGCCGTCGAGTGAGAACCGGGCGTCGACGCCCGGCTTGTTGCCGCGGCAGTCCTGCCGGTGCCAGGCCCCGTTGAACCGCACGGCGACCAGACCGTGCACGACGTGCCCGCTTCCGTCGTCATGGAGAAGCGACTGGTAGCAGAACGCGGTGGGGATGTCCTCGGCCCGCAGGAGCGCGGCTAGCGCATGTGCCTTGGCGTGGCAGATGCCGGTGCGCAGTTCCAGGACGCCGGAGGAGCGCCAAGTGACGCGCGGGTCGCCCGCGTCCTGGGAGTGCGGGACGGTGTCGCGCACGAACTCGTACGCGGCGCGCGCATAGCCATACGAGTCTGCCACCCCCTCGGCGAGACGCGCGGCCGTCTCCCGCACGAGCGGATGGTGATGGTCGATCACCTCGTCGGCGGCCAAGTATGCGGACAGGTCGAGGGTGTTCTGGATCAGCTCCATGCCCGCAGAGCATAGGAATGCGATCACCCAAGAGTCAATGACTTTTCAGGTGACCGCATATCTATGCATGCGACGATACCGGGTCGCTAGCGGGCCATTTCCTCCTTGAGCGCCGCCACGAAGCCGTCGACGTCGTCCTCGGTCGTGTCGAAGGCGCACATCCAGCGGACGTCGCCCGCGGCCTCGTCCCAGAAGTAGAAGCGGTAGCGCTTCTGCAGGCGCTCGCTCACGTCGTGGGGCAGCCGCGCGAAGACGGCGTTGGCCTGCACGGGGTGGAGGATCTCGACGCCGTGCACCGCGCGCACACCCTCGGCGAGGCGCTGGGCCATCTCGTTCGCGTGGCGGGCGTTGCGCAGCCACAGGTCCTTGGCGAGGAGCGCCTCCAACTGCACCGAGACGAAGCGCATCTTGGAGGCGAGCTGCATCGACAGCTTGCGCAGGTGCTTCATGTGGCTGACGGCGTCCTGGTTGAGGACGACGACGGCTTCGCCGAACAGCGCGCCGTTCTTCGTGCCGCCGAAGGAGAGGACGTCCACGCCGACCGCGTTGGTGAACGCCCGCATCGGGACGTTCAGGGAGGCGGCCGCGTTGGCTATCCGGGCGCCGTCGAGGTGCACCTTCATGCCGTGCGCGTGGGCGTGCTCGCAGATCGCTCGGACCTCGTCGGGCGTGTAGACGGTGCCCAGCTCGGTGTTCTGGGTGATCGAGACGACCTGCGGCATCGCACGGTGCTCGTCGTCCCAGCCGTACGCCTGCCGGTCGATCAGCTCGGGAGTCAGCTTGCCGTCGGGCGTGGGCACCGTGAGCAGCTTGAGCCCGCCCATGCGCTCGGGGGCGCCGCCCTCGTCGACGTTGATGTGCGCGCTCTCCGCGCAGATCACAGCGCCCCAGCGGTCCGTGAGCGCCTGGAGCGCCACGACGTTCGCGCCCGTGCCGTTGAAGACGGGGAACGCCTCGGCACTCGCGCCGAAGTGGCCCCGGATCACCTGCTGGAGGTGGTCGGTGTAGTCGTCCTCGCCGTACGCGATCTGGTGCCCGCCGTTGGCAAGGGCCAGGGCGGCGAGCACCTCGGGGTGGGCCCCCGCGTAGTTGTCGCTGGCGAATCCGCGGATCTCCGGGTCGTGACGACGCCGGGCGTCGGTCTTCGGAGGGTTCACCGCTTCTCGGTCAGCCACAGACGCTTTCCGTTCACTTCGGAGGCGGGCCGCTCCCAGACGCCGGTGATGGCCTCGGCCAGCTCCTTGACGTCCGTGAAGCCCGCGAACTTCGCGTTCGGGCGCTCGGCGCGCATCGCGTCGTGCACCAACGCCTTCACGACCAGGATGGCAGCCGCGGACGTCGCCCCCTCCGCGCCCTCGGATACTCCGGCCTTGCGGAAGAAGTCGGCCATGGCCAGCGTCCACGCCTCGGCCGCGGCCTTGGCTGCGGAGTAGGCGGCATTGCCCGCGGTGGGCTTGCTGGCCCCCGCGGCGCTGATCAGGACGTACCGGCCGCGGTCGCTGCGCTGCAGCGCCTCGTGGAAGGCGAGGGAGGTGTGCTGCACGGTGCGGATGAGCAGCATCTCCAGGAGGTCCCAGTCGTCGAGGACCGTCTTGGTGAAGGTCTCGCTGCCCCGCCAGCCGCCCACGAGGTGGACCAGGCCGTCGACCCGGCCGAAGTCCTTCTCGATGCGGGCGGCCCAGTCGTGGCTGGACTGCAGGTCGAGCAGGTCGACCGTGTCGCCGACGACCGTGGAGCCGCCGTGCGCGTACCGGGCGGCGTCCACCGCCTCCGCGAGCCGCTCGGGATCGTTGTCCGCGCCGACGACGGTCGCACCCGCCTCGGCAAGCCGCAGAAGCGCCGCCCGGCCCGCGGGTCCACCCGCGCCGGCCACCGCGATCACCGCACCGCTGAGAGCCCCATTCCCCATGATCTTCGCCTCCTGAGCAGTGATATTGGCGCGGTCGCTCACGCGGCCACCCGCTCGGCACTCTCCGCCGTGATGCCCTTCGTGGAGGCGATCACGTTCTTCAGCTTCTTGGAGAGGGCCTCATAGAACATGCTCAGGGGAAACTCGTCCGGAAGCACGTCGTCCACGAGCTTGCGCGGCGGCTGGTTCAGGTCGAGGGCGTCCGGACCCTTGGCCCAGCGGGATCCCGGGTGCGGGGCGAGGTACTGGGACACCATGTCGTACGCCGCGAACCAGTGGACCAGCTTCGGACGGTCGATGCCGTCGCGGTACAGCTTCTCGATCTCGGCGCACAGCTGGTTGGTGACCTGCGGGGCGCGCTGCCAGTCGATGTGCAGCTTGTTGTCGGTCCAGCGGACGACGTCGTGCTTGTGCAGGTAGGCGAAGAGAAGCTGGCCGCCGAGCCCGTCGTAGTTGCGGACGCGGTCGCCGGTCACGGGGAAGCGGAACATGCGGTCGAACAGCACCGCGTACTGCACGTCACGGCCCTGCGGGAAACCGTCGGCCTCCAGCTTCACGGCCTCCTTGAAGGCGGTGAGGTCGCAGCGCAGCTCCTCCAGGCCGTACATCCAGAACGGCTGGCGCTGCTTGATCATGAAGGGGTCGAAGGGCAGGTCGCCGTGGCTGTGGGTGCGGTCGTGGACCATGTCCCACAGGACGAAGGCCTGCTCGCAGCGTGCCTGGTCGCCGACCATCTCGCGGATGTCGTCGGGCAGTTCGAGGCCGAGCGTGTCGACGGCGGCCTCGGTGACCTTGCGGAAGCGGGCGGCCTCGCGGTCGCAGAAGATGCCGCCCCAGCTGAACCGCTCGGGGGCCTCGCGCACGGCGATGGTCTCCGGGAAGAGGACGGCCGAGTTGGTGTCGTATCCGGCCGTGAAGTCCTCGAAGGTGATGCCGCAGAACAGCGGGTTGTCGTAGCGGGTGCGCTCAAGATCGGCCAGCCACTGGGGCCAGACCATGCGCAGGACGACCGCTTCGAAGTTGCGGTCCGGATTGCCGTTCTGCGTGTACATCGGAAAGACGACCAGGTGCTGGAGCCCGTCCTCGCGGTGCGCGGCGGGCTGGAAGGCCAGCAGGGAGTCGAGGAAGTCGGGGACCTGGAAGCCACCCTCGGCCCAGCGGTGCAGGTCCTTGACCAGCGCCTCGTGGTAGGCGGCGTCGTGCGGAAGGAGCGGGGAGAGCTCCTCGACCGCGTCGATGACACGGCGCACGGCCAGACCGGCGTCGGCCTGATCCGGGGCGTCCTCGGCTTCGAAGTCGACCGAACCGTCCTTGGACTGCCATGGCCGGATCCGCTCCACGGCATCCTTGAGCACGGGCCAGGCCGGGTGCTCCACCACCCTGTCCCGGGGAGGAGCCTGCTCCTCCGTACCCACCTGCACAAGAATTTCCGTCATGACCCATCCTTCACGGGAGAACCTCGCGTATGGACACCGTATGCGTGCAGGGTTCTCCGCCACAAGTGGAGACTCGGGAGATTATCCTGCATCCCCCTATCTTCACCGCTCTTTTTCCTGCCGGACGCCACGGGGACGATTACTTCCGCCGATTGCTGGGTAGCCGCCGGAGTTCGGTCAACCCGCCCGGGACTCGCCCACGCAGGAGTGAGGCGGGAGGGGCCCGGCACGGCCTGTTCTCGCCGCTGGAAGGCCTCATTCCCCGCTGCCGGAGCGGGTTCAACGCCGGGCCGGGCCATTAGGCTGCGGCCTTGCCGCGTGGGCACGGGACCGCAGCACGCGGCAGCCGAGCCGCCGTCGACGGAAGCGGAGTCAGCCTTGAACTTTCTCACCATCGGGCACCGCGGAATCATGGGTGTCGAGCCCGAGAACACCCTCCGCTCCTTCATCGCCGCCCAGCAGGCCGGCCTGGACCTGATCGAACTCGATCTGCATCTGAGCAAGGACGGCGCGCTCGTCGTCATGCACGACGCCGACGTGGACCGTACGACCGACGGTTCGGGGCCGATCGCCGAGAAGACCCTCGCCGAGCTGCGGGTGCTCGACGCGGGCCGCGGTGAGCGCATCCCGGTCTTCGAGGAGGTACTGGACGCCGTCACGGCCCCGCTGCAGGCCGAGATCAAGGACGTGGCCGCTGCCCGGGCGCTGGCGGAGGTCATGAACCGGCGCGACCTGGTCGGCAGGGTCGAGGTCCTGTCGTTCCACGACGAGGCCATCGCCGAGATCGCGCGGCTCGTACCCGGCGTCCGCACGGCGCTGGTCGCCAGCCGCTATGGCATCGATGTCGTCGAACGGGCGACCGCGGTCGGCGCCACGAGTCTCGTGCTGAACATCCGGCGGCTGACCCTGGAGGTCGTCGAGCGCGCACGCAAGGCGGACCTGCGGATCATCGGCTGGGTCGTGAACACCCAGGACCATCTGCGCCTCGTACGCGCCCTGGAACTGGACGGCGCGACCACCGACTATCCGGAGATCAAGCGCACCGGCCGCTTCACGGCGTAACGGCCGGACCGCGCGGCGGAACGGTTATGCGAGCGGCTTGATCATGCGAGCGGCTTCACCAGCAGCTCGAACCGCAGGTCGTCGCGCTGCGGGATGCCGAACCGCTCGTCGCCGTACGGGAAGGGAGTCATCTCTCCCGTACGGCGGTAGCCGCGCCGCTCGTACCAGGCGATGAGGTCGTCGCGTACGGAGATCACGGTCATGTGCATCTCCTTGACGGCCCAGGTCTCGCGGGCGAACCGCTCCGCCTCGGCGATGATCACCTTGCCGAGGCCGGCGCCCTGGAGCGCGGGGCTGACCGCGAACATGCCGAAGTAGGCGTGGTCACCGCGGTGTTCGAGCTGGCAGCAGGCGACCACCGTGCCGTCGCGCTCGACGGTCAGCAGGCGGCTGTCGGGAGACTTGATGACCGCGCGCACGCCTTCCGGGTCGGTCCGCTGGCCCTCCAGGATGTCCGCCTCGGTGGTCCACCCCGTGCGGCTGGAGTCTCCTCGGTAGGCCGACTCGATCAGCACGACGAGGGCGTCCACGTCGGCGTCGGTGGCATCGCGGAACGTCAGTCCGGTGGCGGCGGTGTCCATGGAGCGGTTCTCCGATCTCGGGCGCGGCTCGGGCACCGCTGAGCGTAACGCTCCTATTAGGCTCCGGGCGCATGGTGCATGTACTGAGCAGCCGGACCTTGCTCCGCCCCACCGACCCCGAGCGTTCCCGTGCCTTCTACGGCGAGAAGCTGGGGCTGCCCGTCTACCGCGAGTTCGGTACGGGTCCCGAGCGCGGCACGGTCTACTTCTTCGGCGGCGGCTTCCTGGAGGTCGCGGGCCGCTCCGAGGAACCCCCCTCCCCCGCCGTCAAGTTGTGGCTCCAGGTCGCGGACGTCGCAGCAGCGTACGAGGAACTCGTGGCCGCGGGCGTCGAGGTGCGCCGGCCTCCGGTGAAGGAGCCGTGGGGGCTGATCGAGATGTGGCTCGCGGATCCGGACGGCACGGAGATCGTGGTGGTGGAGGTACCGGCGGACCATCCGCTGCGGTACCGGCCCTGAGCGGAGGCGCTGCGCGGACGGTCCTGAGCAGAGCCCCTGCGCGGACGGCCCTCGGCGGGCGGCTCCGGCGGGACCCCTGGGGCAGCGCGCACTCCCGTCGCGCCACCACGGTCAGTCCCAGCACAGGCAGAACGGGTGGCCGGCCGGGTCCGCGTACACGCGCCACCCGCGGGTGCCGCCCTTGTCGTCCAGGTCGAGCGGGGTGGCGCCCAGGGCCAGCAGCTGCGGCTCGGCCGCATCGATGTCCTGCACCGTGAAGTCCAGGTGCAGTTGCTGGGAGTTCTCGTCGGCGCGCGGCCAGTCCGGCGGGCGGTGGTCCGGGACCCGCTGGAAGGAGATGCGGTGGCCGCCGGGCACGTGGAGGTCGTACCAGTCGTCGTCGTACTGCTTGACCTCACCGCCGAGCACGCCCGCGTAGAACTCCGCGAGGGCGGGTGGGTCCGGGCAGTCCAGGGCTACGAGGCGGTATGCGGCGATGGCCATGATCTTCCCTTCGGTCGGCCGCCCGGAGGTCCCTTCGGGGGCTTGAGATACCCCTCAGAGGTCCTTCACAGGTCCTTCAGTGCGGGGAGCAGTTTCTTCTCGGCCCAGTCCAGGAAGGGGAGTTGATGGTCATCGCCGCACGGGATCGACTCCGCGACGTCCTCGGGCCGGGTGTGCCGGGTGGCCGGTCACGGGGGCCCGCCTGCCCGGTCATCATCGTGTGTCCGATGTGCGTCATGTGTTCCGAGTGGCCGGTCGGGGGTACCCGAAACGCCCCCGCAGGGCGACGCCAGGAGTGGCCGCCCCGCGAGGCTCCAGTTCCCGGACAACGGGAGAAAGGGAACCCATGCCCAGGCCGCAGATCAAGGACGAGAACACCTACCAGGCGCTGCGCCGCGAGGGCGCGGGCAAGGAGAAGGCGGCTCGGATCGCCAACAGTCCGAAGTCCTCCTCGCGCAAGGGCGGCAGGAGCGGCTCGTACGAGGACCGGTCGAAGCAGGATCTGTACGAACAGGCGAAGAAGGTAGGTGTCGAGGGCCGCTCGTCGATGTCGAAGGACGAGCTGATCAAGGCTTTGCGGAACCGCTGACTGCCGAACGGCCGAACTGCCCTCACCGGACTCCGGCGAGACCGGCGGCGAGCGTGTGGTCCCGTGGTCCTCGGGCCCATGCACGAGGGGGCACTGACGAGGGCGCACGGACGCGCCGAGGAGTTCTGCCGCCTTATACGGGCAGAACGCTCCTCATGACACCGCGACTCTCCGTGACAGCCCGCACCGCGGGGCCCGGCGCCCTGCCGCCCCTTCGTCCGATCCCCCTCGGTGGCACGGGTCCCGAGGATGTCGTCGTCGACCGTGAAGGCCGTGTGATCACAGGCGTGGCCGACGGCCGCATCCTCCGCGTCCGGCCGCGCGGTCCCGCCCGTGTGGAGCAGATCGCCCGGACGGGAGGGCGCCCGCTCGGGCTCGAAGTCCTGCCGGACGGGCGGCTGTTGGTGTGCGACGCGGAGCGCGGGCTGCTGCGGGTCACGCCGGAGGCCGACTCCAGGGCGGGGGCCGGGTCGGCAAGGAGCGTCGAGGTTCTGGTCGACCGCGTGGCGGGTGAGCCGTTGCGGTTCTGCAGCAGCGCGGCCGCGGCGGCGGACGGCACGGTGTACTTCACGGCCTCCAGCAGGCGGTTCGGGCTTCAGGAGTGGCTCGGCGACCTGATGGAGCGGACGGCGACGGGACGGCTGCTGCGGCTCCCGCCCGGCGGTGGCGAGCCCGAGGTCCTGCTGGACGGCCTGGACTTCGCGAACGGAGTCGTGCTGGCCGAGGACGAGTCCTGGGTCGCCGTGGCCGAGACCGGTGCGTACCGCCTCACCCGGCTGTGGCTGTCCGGCCCGCTGACCGGGCAGCGCGACACCCTGGTCGCGAACCTCCCCGGATTCCCGGGCAACCTCTCCCGCGGCACGGACGGCACGGTGTGGGTCGCTCTGGCGGGCCCGCGACAGCGGCCTCTCGACTGGCTGCGCCGGGCGCCCGCGGGCGCACGACGGGCGGCGTGGCGGGCGGTCCGGCCCCTGCCGGTCCGCCCTCTCCCCGTCGCCCGCGTGCTGGGCATCGGCCCGGGCGGCCGCGTCCGTCACGACCTCAGGCATCGCAGGGCGGGCTACCGGATGGTGACCAGCGTGTACGCGCACGACGGCATGCTGATCCTGGGCAGCCTGCTGGAGAAGGGGATCGTCGCGTGCGAGCTGCCGGGGCGGGCGTGAGGGCACCGGAACGGAACCTGGCGCCTCAGGGCCCGTACGCCTCAGGGACCGAGCCCATCGGCGGTGCCCGAACCCCTCAGTGGTGGCCGAGCCCGCCGCTGCCGAAGCCGCCGCTGCTGTTGCGGCCCCAGATCGGTCGTGTCTGGTCCTTGGCGCGGCGTGAGGAGATGTTGCCGTGCAGTTCGTACGGGGTGAGGACCCTGCCGTTGTGCGGCATCTCGTCGGGCTCGCGCATCTCGCTGATCTCGTGGACCGCGCCACCTGCGGGCAGATGGGGGTGGTCCTCGGGACGCGGCGGACCGGGTTCCCGGGCGCGCACCCGCATCCCCCACCACACCGCGACGACCAGCATCGCCGTGATCAGAAGTCCCACCACGAAGGGTGCCGAACCGGCCACGACTTCGTGGGGAATGGCTATCTCCCTGCCGAAGCTGTCCATAAAGGCATAGTACCCACCCATAACAACCCAAACGGGACCTCGCGGGTGTTCCCGCGACGGTGTGCCCAGGGCCGCCAAGGGTACGGAGTGGGGATGCGTATGGGTGTACTGGACGTCGGCTCGAACACGGTAAGACTCGTCATCGCGGAAACGGATGGAGCCGTTCCGCTCCCCGTGCACACGGCCAAGCGTCGACTGAGGCTCTCCGACCATGTCGAGCGGGGTGGTCACCTGCCGAAGGAACAGGTGAACCGGCTGGTGGAGGCGGTGGCGGAGGCCCGGGTGGAAGGCAGGCGGTGGGGGGTGACCCAGCCCTTCGCCTTCGCCACGGCGATCGTGCGGGACGCCCCGAACCGCCCCGAGGTCCTGGAGCGGGTCGCCGCGGAGGCGGGAGTACCGCTGCGTGTCCTGCCCGGCGAGGTCGAGGCGGAGCTGACCTTCCTGGCGGCGCGGCGCTGGATGGGCTGGCGCGCGGGGCCGCTGGCCATGCTGGACATCGGAGGCGGGACGCTGGAGGTGGCGTTCGGCCGGAGCAAGCTGCCGGACTTCGCGATCTCGCTGCCGCTGGGGGCCAGCCGGCTGACCCGCGAGTTCTTCCGCGGCCAGGACCCGCCGTCGCTTCGCCGGGCCAAGCTGCTCCGCCGGCACGTACGCCACCAGCTGCGTGACGTCGCGGCCCGTATCCGCTGGGAGGCACCGCGTACGACGGTCGCCACCTCGCGCACCCTCCAGCAGCTGGGCCGGCTGTGCGGCGCGGCCCCGGGCCGGTCGGGGCCCTTCACCCCGCGCGGCATCACCCGTACCGACCTCCGTGTGGCCGTCGAGCGGCTGACGGTGCTGCCCGCAGCGGATCGCGCCCTCCTGCCCGGCATCTCTCCCGCGCGGGCAGGTCAGTCCCTGGCCGGGGCGATCGTCGCGCACACCACGATGAAGCTGATGGGCATCGAGGAGATGACCCTCTGCCCCTGGGCGCTGCGCGAAGGCGTCCTGCTGCGCTGCATCGAGGACGGCAACGCCGACTGGTGGGACGGAACGGCCCCCAGCCTCCGCGATCAGGAGGCCGTACCGCCGCGGGTGCTCCGCCCAGTCGGAGAAGTGGACATGAGTGCCACGGTGTCCGCCACCGCGTCATCCGCTCAACTCCCTTCCCAGTCAGGGCATTTCACCTGATTTCGGATGTCGGCTGGGAGGTCCCGCCGGCACCCGGTACGCCAGGACTCGGCGCCCCCGCGTCCTAGGACACCGTGCAGGCCGAGGACATGAGCGTGGTCGGCTTCGGCGATCTTCCGGAAGTCCGCCGGTCGGCTCCCCCGCTCACGACGGCCCGCCGGCCCCTCGCCGAGATGGGCGAACTCGCGGTCCGTACCGTCCTGAAGCCCACCCGGGGCGAGTAACTCGACTCGCCCCGGCGCGGTGGCGCGTGAGGGTGTCCTACGGGAGGTGCTCCCACCCACGATCCGTGCGAGTCAGCTCGTGGAACCCGGCGCCGGTCAGCCGCGCGATCGATTCCATGGCGCCGGAGGCCTCGTACGCGAAGAGCCTCCGTACACCTGAGAGTCGCAACCAGCGGGCGGCCTGGGCCAGGAGCCAGTTCTCCAGGCCGTCCACCGGGTGCTCGATGTGGAGGTTGCCGATGTCGGCGAGGCCGCCGCTGCGTGCGTGACGTTCGGGGCGGTCCAGGGACGTGTCGACCTCGATGAAGCCGAGTACGCGCCCGTCGGCGTGAGCCGTGAAGCGGGTGCCGCACTCACCGAGCGTGCGGTCGACGGAGACGCCCGGCAGGGGCGTGAGCGACGGCAGATCGGCCACGTCGGCGATCAGGATGACCTCGGTGTCGCCCGTGTGCCGGAAGCCGGCCCGTTCGTAAGCTGCGCGGATGTGCGGCCAGGGCCGTGGCAGTCCGTAGACGACGGGCGCGGGCAGGGATCCGTCGGCGTAACGGAGGCGGACGTTCCAGCGGGCCAGCTGGGCCAGACAGGCCGCCATCAGCAGATCGGAGGCCTGGTCGGAGTCCGGCCAGAAGGAGGCGGGCGGATGGCAGACGAACCAGTCGATCGCGCCGGCGTCGCGGAAGCTCTCACCGACCTCGGTGTCGGCGCGGTAGCGCAGGAGATGCGCGCCGGCCACCACGTACCGGCGCTGCTCGGCGACGAGCGTGATCCGCTCGGCCACCCACGGGTCGGTGATGAACTCGTCCGGCTGCCGTGTCATACCGCTGAGCACGGTGTTCACGGAGACGGAGACACCGGGGACGACAGCGGCGACATGCGCGTTGACGAGTTCGGTGAGCTGGTCGCGGTCGTCGCGATGGAAGGGACGCACCGTGAGCGCGGGCATGGGGAGACCTCCGGATCGATGTACATGAGGAGGCCGCCATGAGGTGCGGTACGCGGCGAGAGTACGCCTCGCCGAGTGGTCCCGCCATGTGGTTTTCCGTCGGCTCGCCGGGGCCCGTGGCCGGGACTAGCGTGCGTGGAGGAGCCCTTCGTGCTCCTGACCTGCTCACACCGGAAAGTCGGAAAGAAGGTCGGCCATGAAACTGGACAAGCCGGTGCCCGGCGGGCCCTGCTGGACCGAGCTGGGGACCAGTGACCTGGAGGCGGCCAAGCGGTTCTACGCCGATGTCTTCGGCTGGCGCCCCGAGACGGATCCGCGCGCCGAGGCGGGCGGCTACACGCTCGCGCACCTCGGCGACGCGTCGGTCGCCGCCCTGACCCCGCTGTTCCAGGAGTCGCAGCCGGTCGCCTGGAACGTGTCGTTCGCGGTGCCCGACGTGGACACGACCGTGCAGGCGGTACGGGACGCGGGCGGCGCGGTCGTCCTGGAGCCGATGGACGTCTTCGACCTCGGGCGTTTCGCGGTGGTGGCCGACCCGGGCAGCGCGGTGTTCCAGCTCTGGCAGGCGCGCTCCTTCGCCGGTGCCGGGCTGTTCAACGCCCCCGGCGCGCTCGGCTGGGTCGAGCTGATGACACGTACCCCCGACCTGGTCACTGCCTTCTACACGACGGTGTTCGGCTGGACCGTCAACGCCTCGGAGCACTACACGCAGTGGGGCATCGACGGCGCCGACTTCGGCGGCATGGTGGAGATGGGCGACAAGTTCCCGCACGAGGTGCCTTCGCACTGGCTGCCGTACTTCGCCGTCGAGGACGTCGAGGCCACCGCCGAGGCGAGTACGCAGGCGGACGGCGGCGTTCTCATGGAACCCACGTCGGTCCCCGAGGGCCCGCGCATCGCGGTGCTCCGGGACCCGCAGGGCGCGGTGTTCGGCATCTACAGGGCGGGCGACGAGGGCTAGGGAGCCGGAAGGAGCCGGGATCTATCGGGACTTGACGCTGTCGGCGGTGGGACGTCAGCCGCGCGGGGTGCGCAGCCGGCCCTCCAGCTGGACCAGCAACTCGCCCAGCAGCGCGGCGAGTTCCCGCTGCTCGGCGCCGTCGACCCCGGACAGGACCGCGGTCTCGTACGAGAGCTGCTCGGGCAGGATGGAGTCGACCAGTTCGCGTCCGGAGTCCGTGAGGCGCACATGGGCGACGCGTCGGTCGCGGGTGTCGCCCCTGCGCTCGACCAGACCGCGCTCGGTGAGCTGCTTGAGCCGCTTGGTGACGGCGGCGCCGGAGGAGAAGGTCTCGCGGGCCAGCTCGCCGGGGGTCAGTTCGAGGCCGGTGCGGCGCAGGGCGCCGAGGAGATCGAACTCGGGTCGGGTGAGTCCGGCGTGTCGCAGGGGCGCGTCCTCGGCCTGCTGGAGGAGCGCTGCACAGCGGTTGATGCGGCCGATGATCTCCATGGGACCGGTGTCGAGGTCGGGGTGGACCGTCTGCCACTGCCGTACCACCGCGGCGAGGGTGTCCCCCGCGGCCGCCCCTCCATGGACCGCGCCCCCTCCGCCCGCCGTCCGCCCGTTCGCTGCCGTCATGCCCGTGTGCCCCCCAGAACGTGCAGTCCCTGCCGTCGTACCGCAGTCGCGAGCGTACGGTGTCCGGTGCGCTCGGCTTGCAGCACCCGCTCCTCCGGCACGGCGCGCTGCCACCATTCGCCCGCGGCCGCGTCGGCCGTGGCG
>NZ_JAPWHT010000141.1:0-22066 GCF_027270795.1 Streptomyces sp. ActVer | reverse complement strand
CTCATCGGGCGCGGCGGCACCGTCGACGTGACGGTCGAACTGCCCACGGGCTCGAACGTCGACATGACCGGCGCCGGAACAAGCGTGATCGGCGAGGGCCGGCTCGGTGACGTCCAAGTGAAGACCTCGGCGGGCGACGTCCGCCTCGACACCACCGGCCCGCTGCAACTCAAAGCGCCGCACGGCTCGACCACCGTCGACCGGGTCGAAGGCCTGGCCGAGATCACCAGCAGCACCGGCAACGTGCGCGTCGGCCTCGTCGACGGCCCCGCAGTCCTCAAGCACTCGCACGGCACCATGACCGTCGGCGCCGTGACCGGCGAGCTGCGGGTGAACGGCGCCAACGGCGCCATCGACATCGCGCGCGCCGAGGCGTCGGTCGTCGGCACCACCACCAACGGCCTCCTCCGCGTCGCGGAAGTCGCCCGCGGCAACGTCCAGTTGGAGACCTCCAACGGTTCCATCGAGGTCGGTATCCGCGAGGGCACCGCCGCCTGGCTCGACGTCAGCACCAACCACGGACAGGTACGCAACACGCTCGCCACGTCCGAGGCCCCGGAGCAGACCGAGGAGACCGTCAAGGTCCGCGCACGGACCAACTGGGGAAACATCGACATCTTCCGCGCCAAAGCCTGAACGCCCCCGTCCCCCGCACCAGCCTCATCTCTTCCCGTCCCCCAGCCGCTTCAGCCTTCGAGAGGGAGGGCTCCATGCCTTCGTCTGTCATGCCCACACCCAGGCAGGATGACGGTCACCCGTCGCCCGCCGCCATCTCCACCGTCGGTCTGCGCAAGTCGTTCGGCGACAAGACCGTCCTCGACGGCATCGATCTGCACATCCCGGCCGGCACCGTCTTCGCCCTGCTCGGCCCGAACGGCGCCGGCAAGA
The DNA here is from genome assembly GCF_027270795.1 of Streptomyces sp. ActVer. NCBI lineage: Bacteria > Bacillati > Actinomycetota > Actinomycetes > Kitasatosporales > Streptomycetaceae > Streptomyces > Streptomyces sp. ActVer. The sequence goes on along the minus strand of NZ_JAPWHT010000141.1, from coordinate 21,178 downwards.
CCACCGCCGTGAACATCCTCTCCACCCTCATCACCGCCAACGGCGGACAGGCCCAGGTCGCGGGCCACGACGTCACCACGTCACCGGACGGCGTGCGGGCCGCGATCGGTGTCACCGGCCAGTTCTCCGCCGTGGACGGCCTGATCACCGGCGAGGAGAACATGCTCCTCATGGCCGACCTGCACCACCTGTCCAAGCAGGAGGGACGGCAGGCCTCCGCCGACCTGCTGGAGCGCTTCGACCTCACCGACGCCGCCAAGAAGCCCGCTTCCACCTACTCCGGCGGTATGAAGCGCCGCCTGGACCTCGCCATGACCCTGGTCGGCAACCCGCGGATCATCTTCCTCGACGAACCCACCACCGGCCTCGACCCCCGCAGCCGCCACAACATGTGGCAGATCATCCGCGAACTCGTCTCCGACGGCGTCACCGTCTTCCTCACCACCCAGTACCTGGAGGAGGCCGACGAACTCGCCGACCGCATCGCCGTCCTCCACGACGGGAAGATCGCCGCCGAGGGCACCGCCGAGGAACTCAAACGGCTCATCCCCGGCGGGCACGTCCGGCTCCGCTTCACCGACCCGGCCGCCTACCAGTCCGCCGCCTCCACACTGCGCGAAGCCGCCCGGGACGACGAGGCACTGGCGCTGCAGCTCCCCAGCGACGGCAGCCAGCGCGAACTCCGCTCCATCCTCGACTGGCTCGACTCCGCCGGCATCGAGGCCGACGAACTCACCGTCCACACCCCCGACCTCGACGACGTGTTCTTCGCCCTCACCGACAGCACCAACGTCCCCAACCAGTCCAAGGAGACCGCCCGATGAGCTCCCTCTCCCTCGCCGTACGCGACTCGAACACCATGCTGCGCCGCAACCTCCTGCACGCGCGCCGCTACCCCTCCCTCACCCTGAACCTGCTGCTCACCCCGATCATGCTGCTCCTGCTCTTCGTCTACATCTTCGGCGACGTGATGAGCGCGGGCATCGGCGGCGGCGGCGCCGACCGCTCCGACTACATCGCCTACATCGTCCCGGGCATTCTGATGATGACCATCGGCAGCACCGTGATCGGCGCCGCGGTGTCCGTCGCCACCGACATGTCCGAGGGCATCATCGCCCGCTTCCGCACCATGGCCATCTACCGCGGGTCCGTGTTCATCGGGCACGTCGTCGGCAGCGTGCTCCAGGTTCTCGCCAGCCTGGTCCTCGTCGGTGCTGTTGCCGTGGCCATCGGCTTCCGGTCCACCGACGCCACCGTCCTGGAGTGGCTGGCGGCGTTCGGGGTGCTCGCGTTGTTCTCCCTGGCTCTCACCTGGATCGCGGTCGGCATGGGCATGGCCAGTCCCAACGCCGAAGCCGCGAGCAACATGGCGATGCCGCTGATCCTCCTGCCGCTCATCTCCAGCGCGTTCATCCCCGCCGACACCATGCCGGGCTGGTTCCAGCCGATCGCCGAGTACCAGCCCTTCACCCCCGCCATCGAAACCGTACGCGGCCTGCTGCTCGGCACCGAGATCGGCAACAACTGGTGGATCACCATCGCCTGGTGCCTGGGCATCACCGTCCTCGGCTACCGCTGGTCGAAGGCACAGTTCAACCGCGACCCGAAGTAGGCGACATGGGCGCGGGGCGGGCACCTCCCGCACCGCATCCCACCCCGGGGCGTCGTACTCCGACACCACGTCGGCGTACGGCGCCCCGTCGGTGTTCTCGTCACGGACGCCAACGGGGCAGCGTACCCAACGCGCCAATCGTTTGATGTGCACCGGTGGCTGTCCCGTCAGCGGGACAGCCACCTTTCATCGGCAACGTCTACGCACCGCGAGCGCCAAGTGGGTTACGAGATCGGCAGCCTCACAAAACAGATGGATGACAGGTTTCACCTTACCGATGCTCTGGTCTACATCTGTCATCACATTTGCCGTCTACTTCGCCGACAAGTGACATTGCCCTGTGGAGATCCACAGGGATATGGACCCAACAGGGGTCGATTCCGAGCTTCGGTCTCTTGACTGAGGGCCTTTATCCTTCTCCCGAGGCGGACTTGGATATGCCAGGGGCGGGCTCACGATTGACACTCCCCTGCCCCGCGGGCAGAGTATTGAACTGCTGAGGAACCGCGGGAAGGCCCGGGCGTGCTGCTGCGGTTGGCCACTGGAACCGCGCTATAGGGAGCAGAGCCGTGTCGCGGGCGCCGCGTCGACACCCTGGTTCGGCTACCCCTGCGTGTCCGGGGCCTAACTCCAGGAGCTGGCAGACGGTAAGCCGTGGCGGCTCCATTAACTCATTCCACACGGCAATCACGTGGCAGACCTGAGAAGGAGCCGACGCATGAACAAATTTGGCGACGGGATTCTGGAGAAAGCTGCGGCGGAATACGCCGAGCAAGGCTTCTCCATCATCCGCAACGTCGTGCCAACAGATCTCTTGGACGAGGCGCGCGCCCACGTCGACTGGCTCACCCGCAAGTATCCGGATCTGCGTCCCGAGCACTTCCACCACCCTCTGATCCGCAATGACGCCTTCTGGGCACGTCTGGTCTCGGATTCCCACCTGGTGGACATCGCGGAATTCTTCCTCGGCCCGGATGTTGCATGCTTCACCGCCCACTACATCTGCAAGCCCCCGTACAACGGACAGCCCGTTCTGTGGCACCAGGACGGCGCGTACTGGACGCTGAGTCCGATGGAGGCGCTGACGGTGTGGCTGGCCGTCGACGAGAGCACCACGGAGAACGGCTGTCTGCGGATGATCCCCGGTAGTCACGAACTGCCGCTGCACAAACCGTCGGTCCGCACGGACGAGCCCAACATGCTGTTCTCCGCCTCCGACGAGACCCTGGTGCGGGAGTGGGCGGAGAAGCGCGGAATCGTGGAGATCGAACTACAGCCGGGCGACGTCTCGATCCACCATCCGCATCTGCTGCACTGCTCAGAGGCGAACACCTCCGCCAAGCGACGGTGTGGTCTCGACATCGGCTACATCTCGACCACCACGCGAATCCACAGTGAAGGGATCTACCTCGACCCGCTGCTCGTACGCGGAACCGACACCAACAGCCTCAACAGCTACCGCCCGTTCCCCACTTACCAGGACGGCGAGACGGTTCCCTTCGCCGGGCAGGACGAGTGGAGCGAAAAAGTGGCCAAGCTCAACGAGGCGCTGCCGTCGAGTTCACGTGAGCTTCCCGACGAGAGCCCGATCGAGACGACTCGGCACATGATCAACCGTCTGCGCGAAGGCACCGTAAAGCGTTGATCGCAGCCTCACCGGCCGACAGTGCGCCGTACATGTGCGGCGCACTGTCGGTCGACCGTCGGCGTGCCGGCCCGGAGGACGAACGCCGGTCCCGCCGCACTCCATCCTCGACCGCCTGCCGGCGAACCTTGGCGCAGAGACGGGCGCCCCCGAACACGATGCGTTCGGGGGCGCCCGTCTGTGTCGCCGGTCAGGTCCTCACAAGCGCACTGGAAATGCGGAGAACAGCCGGGCGCCGCCGGGGATGAGCTCGCGATACTTCAACTCACTGCTGCTCACAGCGAGTTCCAGGCTGTCACGCTGGAGGAACAGGTGATCGATGGCTATCGCGCCTTCGAGTTCGGCGAGTGCCGCACCGATGCAGCGGTGCGGGCCCGAACCGAAAGCGAGGTGGCCTTCCCCACGCTTCAGCACACGCTCCACATTGCACCGTTCGGGCTCGGAGAACACACGGGGGTCGTAGTTGACGGACTGAAGAGAGCCCGTCACCGCATCGCCCTTGCAGATCGAGACCCCGGCGAGCTCCATGTCCTCGGCCGCGTACCGCGGTCCGGCGCTCGGGATGGGATTCGCGATCCGCATCAACTCGTTGATGGCGTGCGGCAATGCCTCCGGCTTGGCACGCAGCAGGGCCAGCTGATCCGGATTGTCCAGGAGTGTGAGAACCGCGTTCGGGATGAAGTGGGCGGTGGAGTGGTACCCGCCGTTCACCAGTACGCCCACCATCGAGACGATCTCGTCTTCGCTGAGCCGGTCGCCGTCCTCGTCCTTCGTCGCGATCAGGGCGGAGATCATGTCGTCGGCGGGCTCGGCCCGGCGTCGCTGGATCAGCTTCTTGGTGTACTCGAACAGGCCCAGGGCGCTCGTAGTGAAGTCGCGGTCGACGTTGGCGTACTCGTCCATCCACTTCCGTATCTGCGGCTGATCGGCCTCGTCGATGCCGACGAGGTCGCAGATGACGGCACCGGTCAACGGTGTGGCGTAGTCCAGGAGGAGGTCGCAGGATCCCTTCTGGGCCAAGGCGTCGATGAGCCGGGCAGAAACCTCCTCGATACGCGGCCGCAGTGCCTTGATGCGCCGGACGCTGAACGCAGGCGCCACGAGGCGGCGCAACCGACTGTGATTCTTGCCGTCCTGAAGCATCAGATTGGACGTGAAGTAGCGCAGGAGCTCGGCCGGCACATCGAGAGACGTGAGCGCCTGGTCCGCGATGCTGGGCCCTTGATGGCCCGGCACATTGCTGATATTCGTCACGAGCCGCGGATCACTCCACGCTGCCTTGAACTCTTCGCTTCGCGTGATCAGCCAGACCGGCGGCCCGCCGGGAAACCCGATGCGGACGAGCGGGGATTTCTCCCGCAGGCGCGCGAAGGCACCGATGGGGTCATCTTCGAATTCGGGGTTAAGTAGACTCACGATCGGCTCAGCCATAATTGTCGTCTCCTTGTTCGTCTTGCCTAACGGTTGAGGGTGCGACTCTCCTAGAGACTCTTCTGAGTCCACGTGTTTCCAGCACAAAGCACTAGCGACCGGAGGCTGATTCCGCCTCGATCAGGTCCAATATCTCCCGGGCGTGATCGACCAGGTACATGTGATCGCCTGGGAACTCCGCATAGCTGAATTCGCCCGTGGTCGCTCGCCGCCACTCCTGCGCCTGTTCCGCTCCGACCAGGCCGTCGGAGCTGCCCCGAACCGAGCAGATCGGCACCGACACCGGTTCGTCGGTGCTCGGAACGTAGTTCTCGTGCATTTCGCAGTCTGCCTGCAACACGGGGAGAATCAGTTCGCGCATCTCCGGATGATCGAGAGCCGCGTGCCTGAACCCGGCGAACTCCTCGACCCGGGCGAGGAACTCCTCGTCCGGAAGCCCCGTGGCCCGCCGCTCCCGTTGTGTCCACGGTCCCGGCGAACCGCTCACGACCAGCCGCTCGACGCACACATCACGCGTGCTCAGCAGATGCACCAGCTCATAGGCGAGCACTGCCCCCAGGCTGTGCCCGAACAGTACGGTCCGTGCCCCTTCACCGAGGTCCGCGACGATGTCGTCGACAGAGTTCTTGGCCGCTTCGACGACATTCCGGTACGGCGTCTCCAGGATTCGCCGCTCTCTGCCGGGCAACTCGAACGGAACCATTCGCCACCGGCCGGCGGCCAGCGCCCGCCACGGGTGGAAGAACGAAGCTCCTGCTCCCGCGAACGGCACACAGAGCAGCGTGGTCCGGTCCCGGTCATCCGTGGACATGCCGGGTTCTGCCACCCCGACCAACCCCAATCATCCATTCGATGGTTCGTTGATCCGGTTCCTGGGAATTCCTCGGCCGTGACCAGTCGGAATGACGGCAGTGACGGTCGCGTCCGGAGCGTGGCCGCAGCAGAACCGGGCTATTTCCGCGGCGCCTTACAGGCCGCTCGCCGGGACGACGTCGCACGTTCCACACCTGTCGTCCCGGCCGGCGTGCAGTCCGAGGGCCTAAACCTCCCCCGTCACTGCGCCAGTTTGCGGGCGATGACCTTCATGATCTGGCCCGCGGGTTTGGGCATGTGCAAGTCGTGGTGCGTGGCGTCCACGTCGTACTCCTCGATCGAGCCGAGGACGTGGGGACGCCAATGGGGTGCCCACGACCCTTCCTCGTCCTTGTCCAGCTTCGCGTTGAAGAAGAGCATGTCGCCGCGGTAGACCGGCGAATCGAACTCCTCCATCTTGGAAAGGTTGTTCGCCCCAACCTTCGACATGGTGTCCAGGAACTGGTCCATGTTGTCGGTGTTCATGAACTGGCCGAAGACCTCCTCGACTTCCTTCCGGTAGACCGCCGGCACCGTGCCGGACAGGTTCCTGAACCCGCTCGCCGATTTGGAGTCCAGGATCGCCAAGAGGCCGACCCGATGCCCTCGCCGGTCCAGCGCCTCCGCGACAGCGTGCGCGAGCGGGCCGCCGTAGGACCAGCCGACCAGGTTGTAGGGCCCTTCCGGCTGGGTCTCGAGTATCTGGGCGAGGTAGTCGTCGATCATCTCCTCCACCGACCCCGCCATCGAGTCCGTGCCGCCGGAGCCGCGGGACTGCAGGGCGTAGGCGGGCCGGTCCGGCACGTACGGCGCGAAGGTGAAGAAGGCCCAGCCCAACCCACCGCCTCCGTGGAAGAACCACACCGGCGGCTTCCCCGTGCCGGGATCGCGGTTCAACGGCAGCACGACCGCGAACGAGTCGGCGTGCTCGTCGGGGATGCCGCCGATGAGCACCAGCGAGGCCAACTCGGCCACCGTGGGGTACCGGACGATCGTCCTGACGGGCATGTCGACATCGAACTGCTTGCGGATACGGGCGCTGAGCCGGGTAGCCAGGAGCGAGTGTCCGCCGAGCACGAAGAAGTCGTCGTCGATGCCGACCTCCTCCACGCCGAGCAACTCACTGAAGAGGGAACACAGCTTTTCTTCATGGGAGTTGCGCGGCGCTCCGCTGCTCGTGGTGGTGATGGACTCCAAGGGCAGCGCTCGCCGGTCGAGCTTGCCGGCCGGAGTCAACGGAAGCTCCGGCAGCGGCACCACGGCGGCCGGGACCATGTAGTCCGGCAGACGCCCACGCAGGTACTCAGGCAGCTCAACCGTCAGAGGGCCGATCACCTTGGCGAGGGCGGGGGCGTTCGCCCGGATCCGCCCGACCGCGCCGCTGGGAACGAACCCGCCGGATACGACCGTCCGCTGCCCTGGCAGCAGCACCGCATCGTAGCCGTGGACGGCCTCGCCCGACCAGGTGAGGACCGTGCCCAGGCCCTCCTGCCGCGCCCACGCGGCGAGGTCCTCCGGGTCGAGCGACCCGCCGGAGGGAGCTGTCACACTCACCACACCGGCCGACGTCGCCGCAGCGGCCTCCTCCACCAGCCGCGCGTTGAGTATCCCGGTCACCCGCACCGGGCCGCCCGCCCGTTCGACACAGCCTGCCAGGTCGGCCAAGTCCGATTCCCGGCCCCAGGGCACCTCCGGCACACCGGCCAGGTCGAGCACGTCGGCCGGCTCCTTGTGCAGCACGACCTCATAGCGATGCCGGGTCAGCTCGTTGTGCACCCGCCCCGCCTTCAGCCGGATGTCGACCGCGAGGGAACGGTCCGCTGCCCACTCGGCGAACCACTCCGGAGCCACCACCAACTGCCGCTCGCCCAGCACTGCCTGGTCCACCATCGCCCGCACCTCCTCGTGCGAGGCGTGCGGCCGCGCCGCGCGCTGGACCGCGGTCAGCAGCAGCCGAAGGGTCGTGGCACTACGCACGTCACCGACGATCAGCCGGCCACCCGGCGCGACGAGTTCCATGGCCTCGCTCAGCACCCGGTCCAAGTACTCGACGCTCGGGAAGTACTGCGCCACCGAGTTGATGACGACGGTGTCGAACCCGGCGCGGGGCAGCCCGGACACGTCGTCGGCCGCCTGAGCACTCAGCCGGACGCGGTCGCCGTGGCCGGCCTGCTCGGCCTGCGCCCGGACCCGGTCCACAACCGTCGCGGAGATGTCCGTGCCCCAGTACTCCTCGACCTCACCGACGATCTTCGCGAGGAGCAGACCGGAACCCACACCGATCTCCAGCACCCGCCGCGGCCCGAACCGCAACACCTGCGCCACCGCCGCGTCCCGCCACTCCCGCATCTGCTCCGGCGGAATCGGCTCACCGTCGTACGCCGACTTCCACAGGTGGAAGTCCTCGCCCCATGCCTCTTCGGCGGATTCGGCATAGGTGTCGTCGTGGACCTGGCGCCACTCGTCCACCTGCGCGTCGGCATCGGCCACCGCGGCATCCGGATCAGGCACGACGTAGGCCACAAGGCGCTGGTCGCCGTTCTGGTTCTCGCGCACCACGACCGCCGCCTGTGCCACACCAGGATGTGCGGCCAGCACATGCTCGATCTCGCCCAGCTCGATGCGGAGCCCGCGGACCTTGACCTGGAAGTCGGTGCGGCCGATGTACTCGACCTGACCGTCCTTGTTCCACCGCACCACGTCCCCGGTGCGGTACATCCGTGCGCCTGGCTCACCGTAGGGGGAGGCCACGAACCGCTCCGCGGTCAGCGCCGTCTGCCCGAGGTAGCCCCGCGCCAGACAGGCACCGGCCAGGTAGAGCTCACCGGTGACCCCGGGCGGGACCGGGCGCAGCGTCTCGTCCAGCACGTACACCTGGTTGTTCCAGATCGGCGCACCGATCGGCACCCGGTCCGCACCCGGCACGTGCTGCCACCCGGTGACCTCGACGGTCGCCTCGGTGGGGCCGTAGAGGTTGTGCGCGCTGCATCCCGGCAGCAGGTCGACGAACCGGTTGGCCAGCGGGGCCAGGAACGGCTCGGCCGCGACCTCGATCCAGCGCAGACTGGTGCACTGCGCGGCCGACGGCTCGGCGACGAACGCCTCCAGCAGGGAGGGCACGAAGTCCGCGCCGGTCACCCGCTCCCGCTGGATCAGCTCCGCCAGGTACGCCGGGTCCTTACGCCCGTCCGGACGCGCGATCACCACAGCAGCCCCCATCTGCAGGGGGGCGAACAGCTCCGGCACCGACGCGTCGAAGCTCGCCGACGTGCTCAGCAGCATCCGGTCCTCGACCGTGACGTCGAAGTGCTCCAGACCCCACTTGATCCGGTTCATGATCGACCGGTGCGACACCTGCACACCCTTCGGACCACCGGTGGAGCCAGAGGTGTACATGAGATACGCGGCGTTGTCCGGCACCAGCACCCGTTCCGGGTTCGACTCCGGATACCCCGACACGTCCGGAAGCGCTTCGTCGAGCACCAGCACCGGTTTCGCACTCTCCAGGAACTGCCGCACCCGGTCCTTCGGCAGGTCGGTGTCCACCGGCAGATAGGCCGCACCCGCCTTGACCACCGCGTAGATCGCCAGCATCAGATCCACCGAACGCGGGATCTTCACCGCGACGATCCGCTCAGCACCCGCACCGTGTTCGACCAGCCAGTGCGCCAGCTGATTGGCACGCCGGTTGAACTCCCGATAGCTCAGCGTCTCCTGCTCACCGATCACCGCGACGCGGTCCGGATCACGCTCCACCTGGGCCTCGAACGCGGCCGGCAGGGTCTCAGCGGCCACCGTCCGCGCGGTGTCATTGACACCCCGCACCAGCCACTCCCGTTCCTCCGCCGACAGCGCCTCGATCGCGCCGACCGACGACCGCGGGTTCGCGACCAACTGCTCCAGCACGCGCGCGAACCGGGCGGCGATGGTCTCGACCGTGTCCCGGTCGAAGAGCTGGGTCGCGTACATGAGGTCGCCCTGCAGCGCCCCCGATTCGTCCATGGCCATGCTGAAGAACAGGTCGAACATGGCAGCCGACACAAGGTGCTGCTCGAACTCCACCTTGAGTCCGGGGAGTTCGAAGTCCTGCTTCGCGAAGTTCTGCCAGGCGAACGTCACCTGGAACAGCGGCTGGTAGGCCGCGGAGCGTTCGGGGTTGATCAACTCGACCAGCGTCTCGAACGGAACGTCCTGGTGCTCGTAGGCCGCCAGCGCCTTGTCGCGCACCTGCGCGAGAAGGTCGGTGAACGACGGGTCGTCGGAGAGGTCCACCCGCAGCACCTGGGTGTTGACGAAGACCCCGACCAGATCGGCCAGCGCTTCGTCGGTGCGCCCGGCGATCGGATTGCCGATCGTCACATCGTCCTCGGCACCGAGCTTGCGCAGCAGCACGGCCAGCGCGGCCTGCAGGACCATCGACATGGTCATTCCGCGCTCGTCGGCCAGCCTCTGCAGCCCGGCCGCCACTTCCTGTCCCACGACGAAGTTGACCGTGTCGCCGTGCAGGCTTCTCTCCGCCGGCCGCGGGCGGTCCAGCGGCAGGCTCAGCGGCTGCGGCACCCCGGCCAGCTCCGCGCGCCAGTAGTCGGTCTGCGTCGCGGCCAGACTGCCCGGGTCCTCCGGGTCGCCGAGCAGCTCACGCTGCCAGAGCGCGTAGTCCTTGTACTGCACGGACAACGGCTCCCACTCCGGCGCCCGACCGTCCAGGCGCGCGGTGTAGGCGGCGGTCAGGTCCCGTGCCAGCGGCCCGCCCGAGACACCGTCCGAGGCGATGTGGTGGATGACCAGGACCAGGAGGTGCTCCTGGGGGGAGCAGCGGAACAGGCTCGCCCGCAACGGGATTTCGGCCGCCAGGTCGAAATGGTGCGCGATGGCCTCGTCGACCGCGCCGGACAGGTCTTCGGGCGCCACGTCGACGACAGGCACCTGCACCAACGCCTCCGCCGCCGACAGGATCACCTGGTGCGGCTCATCGTCGTCGTCCGTCACGTATGTGGTGCGCAGGATCTCGTGCCGGCCGACGACATCACGGATCGCCGCGACGAGGGCGGCCTGGTCCAGTGGCCCGGTCAGCCGGAAGGTCGGGGAGATGTTGTAGGTCTCGGCCCCTCTTTCCAGTTTGTTCGTAAGCCACATACGGCGTTGTGCGTACGACAGCGGAATCACTGGATTCGCTCCTCTACGATCATCTTGCGCAGACTGGGGCGGAGGGGGACAGCCGATTCCTCCGACCACGCGGCCAGCGCGGACACAGTCGGCAGGTCGAAGATCTTGCGGATGGGTATCTCTATCCCCATCTCGGCGCGGGCGCGGGTGATCAGCCGGGTGGCGAGCAGGGAGTGCCCGCCGAGCGCGAAGAACCCGTCGTCGACGCCGACCCGGTCCACGCCGAGCACCTCGGCGAACAGCTTGGCCAGGGCCTCCTCGCGGGCGGTGCCGGGCGCCCGGAAGGGCGTGGTGGGGGTGAGGTCGGGGGGCGGCAGGGCCTTGTGGTCGAGCTTGCCGTTGGGAGACAGAGGCAGCCGGTCGAGCGGCACGTAGGCGGCGGGGACCATGTAGTCGGGCAGCCGCTCGGCCAAGTGGTCGCCCAGACCGGCCGGGTCAGGGGCGGTCTCTCCATGGGCGGGGACGAGATAGGCGGCCAAGTAGCGGGTGTCGCCGGCTTGCCGGGCCACGACGACGGCCTGGGCGATGTGGGGATGGGCCGTCAGGGCGGCTTCGACCTCGCCGGGTTCGACGCGGTAGCCACGAATCTTGACCTGGGTGTCGATACGACCCAGATGGTGCAGCTCGCCGTCGGGGGTGAGGCTGGCGAGGTCGCCGGTGCGGTACATGCGTGAGCCGGGAGGCCCGTAGGGGTCGGCGACGAAGCGCTCGGCGGTCAGGGCGGGCTGGCCCTGGTAACCGCGTCCGGCCCCCGCCAGATAGAGCTCGCCCGGTGTGCCCGGCGGCAGCGGCGTCAGGCCGGGGCCGAGGATGTAGGCGCGTACGCCGGGAAAGGGACGGCCGATGGGCACATCGGAGGCGTACGGCCGGTCGGGATGCAGGAGGTGGGCGGTGGCGTAGAAGGTCTCGCTGGGGCCGTAGCTGTTGATGACGCGGGCGTCCGGCCAGAGCGTGCGCACCCGGTCCGCCAGAGCCGGGGTCAGCACTTCCCCCGAGATGTTCAGTGCCGTGGGCCTGATGCGGTCGCGCAGCTGGTCGACGAGTTCGGCGAAGGCCGACGGCACCGAGCAGATGACGTCGACGTCCCAGGTGTCGCGTTCGGCCAGTTCCAGCACGTCGCGCACGATCTCGACGCTGCCGCCCGTGGTGAGCGCGGAGAACAGCTCGAAGGTGGCGACGTCGAAGCCGAACGAGGCGGCGAGCAGCACCCGTCGGCCGGACCCCATGCCGGCGTGCGCGACCAGGGCGTCCACGGCGTTGACGACGGTGGCATGGGTAACGCTCACGCCCTTGGGCACGCCGGTGGAACCGGACGTGTAGACGACGTAGGCGAGGTTGTCGGGACGGGCCGTCGGCCGTGCCCCGGTTTCCGCGGTTTCCGTGGCGCCCTGATTCACGGCCTGGATATCGAGGTCGTCGAGGACAAGAACGGGGATGTCCGTGTCAGGGACAAGTCTGCGGGTGTCGGCGTCGGCCAGGACCAGGTGAGGCCGGGCGACGGGGAGGATGTGCGGGAGGCGGGCGGTGGCGTAGGCGGGGTCGACGGGCAGGTAGGCCCCGCCCGCTTTGAGTACGCCCAGGAGGGCCACGGCCGTGGTCGCGTTGCGTGGCAGGACCACGCTCACCACGGTCTCGGGGCCCACCCCGCGCCTGGCCAGCTCGACTGCGAGCCGCTCGGCGCGGGCGTCCAACTCGGCGTACGTGAACGACTCGCCGTCGGCGACCACGGCGACCGCGTCCCGGGTCCGGGCCACCTGTGCCGCGACACGCCCGGTGATCGTGGCGTTCGGGGTCGGGACGGCCGGGTTGTCGAACGCGGCCAGCATCAGGTCGCGTTCGGCCGGCTCCAGGGTGTCGACCTGTGCGACCTTGAGCCCGGGGTCGGCCGCCAACTGCCGCAGCACTCGCACGAGGCGGGCCGCGTACGTCTCCACCGTGGCACGGTCGAAGACACCGGGCGCGTACTGGATGACGAGTTGGAGGTGTGGTTCGGCCGCCGCCGTCAGGCAGAGTGGGTAGTGGTTGCCCGCTGACGGGCGGAAGCCGGTGAAGTCGATCCCGTCCGCGGCGGCGGTCGCGGCGTTGAGCCCCTCCCGGTCGATGGGGTACGACTCGAAGACGACCAGCGTGTCGAAGAGGGATTGCAGGCCGACGGCCCTCTGAATCTCCGCGAGCCCGTGGAAGTGGTGCGCCACGAGCGTGGCCTGCCGGCTCTGAAGCCGGGTGAGAACCTCGGCGAGGGTGTCGCCGGGCGCGTACGTGACGCGTACGGGAACGGTGTTGATGAACATCCCGACCATCGACTCCACGTCCGGCACCGCGGGCGGGCGCCCGGAGACGGTGGCGCCGAACACCACGTCCTGTCGGCCGGTGAGTTGGCCGAGCAGCAGCGCCCAGGCGCCCTGGACCAGGGTGTTGACGGTGATGCCCAGGTCTGCGGCCCGCCGGGTCAGTTCGCGCGCCTCGTCGAGCGGGAGCGTGATCTCGACCTGGCCGCGGCCGTCGTCGTCCGCGGCCGTGGAGTCGGGAGCGAGCAGGGTCGGGGCCTCGATCCCTTCGAGTTCGGCCGCCCACATCCGTGCCGCCTCGTCCTGGTCCTGCCGGGCGAGCCAGGAAAGAAACTCGCCGTAGTCGCGGATCGCAGGCAGATCGGCCGGGTCGCCGTTCGAGGCGTAGAGCAGCAGCAGGTCCCGCAGCAGCGCGGGCGTGGACCAGCCGTCGAAAAGCGTGTGGTGGGCGGTCAGTACGAGTTCGGGCCGATCGGGATCGAGGACGACCAGCGCCAGCCGGAAGAGCGGCGGGGTGTCCACCTCGAAGTGGGTGGTCCGGTCCTGCTCAAGGAATCGCTCGAAGGACTCGGCGCGCTCCTTCTCATCGGCCGCGGTCAGGTCGAGGTGCTGCCACGGCAGGGTCGCCGCCTCCGGTATCACCTGTACGACATCGCCGTCCGACCGGTTGACGAACGCCGCACGGAGGGTGTCGTAACGCCCCAGCAGCGCCTGCCCGGCCCGGCGCATCCGCTCCGGGTCGACCTCCCTGGAGAGCTGGAACACCAACTGAACGTGGTAGGGGTCGTACGACGCGCCGGCCAGCATCCCGTGGAAGATGATCCCGGACTGTGCGGGGGTCGCCGGCCACACCCTGGCCAGCTTGCCGAAGCGCACCTCCCAGGTGTCGATCTCCTCCTGGCCCACCTCGACCAGGGGTGCGTCGCTCGGGGTGAGCCCGCCGGCATCGGGTGTGGTGGCGTGCCGGGCCAGGGCGGTCAGCGCCTCGATCCACAGCCCGGCCAGCTCGGTGACTTCCTCGCGGGTGAGCACACCGGTGGGGAAGCCGAAGTGGGCGGTCAGTTCCTCGCCGTCGGGGGTGGCGGTGGCGACCGCGTTGATCTCCAGCGCCGACGGCGTCGGCATGTCCGCGTCCGGCGCGGGGATCAGGTCGGCGTGCGTGGTGTCCGGGGTCCAGCCCAGGCCGCGCAGTTCCTCGGGGATGTCCGCGCCGGAGGACTTGCCCAGGTAGTTGAACCCGATCTGTGGCTCCCGCCCACCGGCCAATGTGATGGCGGTCTCGGGGTTGAGGTGGCGCAGCAGGCCATAGCCGACGCCGTTGTCCGGGACCGCCCGCAGTTGCTCCTTGACGGCCTTGATCGCCCGCCCGGCAGCCGGACCGCCCGCGAACGCGTCCGCCACGTCGATACCGGTCAGATCCAGGCGCACCGGATACATCGCGGTGAACCAGCCGATGGTGCTCGACAGGTCCGCACCGGGCACCAGGTGCTCTTCCCGGCCGTGCCCTTCCAGCCGGACCAGCGTCGAAGACCCGGACGCCCCCCGCGTCTCACGCCAACGTGCGAGTGCCAGCGCGAGGCCGGTCAGCAGGCCGCCGTCGGCACCGCCCCGGAATACAGCGGGCAACGTGTTCAGCAGGGTCTCCGTGACATCCACCGGCACCCGGACGCGGACAGTGTCCACGGTGGCCGCAACATCCAGCACCGGGTCCAGCTCGCGTGCGCCCAGCACGGGCTCCTCGCCGGCCAGGATCTGCTGCCACACCGGCAGTTCCGCCACCCGACCTGGAGCGATCGCCTCGTCGGCCAGGGCGTGTACCCACCGCCGCAACGAGGTACCGACCGCTGCCGGTTGCGCGGGTCCGCCGTCACGGACCCGCTGCCAGGCCGCGGCCAGATCCGGTACCAGGATTCGCCACGACACCCCATCGACGACCAGATGGTGCAGCACGACCAGCAACCGCCCCGTCACCACCGCATCGGTGGCGGTGGCGGAGGCGGAGGTGAACCACACGAACTGCGCCATCACCCCCGCGTCCGGGTCCAGCCGGCCCGCGGCCGCATCCAGCTCGGCCTGCACATCGGCGTCGCCGTAGGCGACTTCCCGCACCAGCGCACCGGCATCCACACTTCCCACCGGCCCCATCCGCAGCCCCGGCCGCTTCCGGTCGAGGCGGGAGCGCAGCACGTCGTGCCGGTCCACGACAGCCTGCAACGTCGCGACCAGCCCCGCACGATCGATGTCCCCCGGCAACGTGAGCATCGCGGACATGCAGAACCGGCCGATGCCACCACCAAGCGCGAGGACATGCGCAGCCGTCGGCGGCAGCGGAGCCCAGCCCACCCCGCCACCCGGCAGCTCGGCCAGCACCACGCGTTCCTCGTCGGCCCGTTCCTCCACCAGCTCCGCGAGCCGGGCGACCGTACGCTGCTCGAAGACCTCCCGCGTGCTGACCACGACACCGCGCGCCTTGGCCCGCGCGACCACCTGAATGGACCGGATACTGTCGCCGCCACTGGCGAAGAAGTCATCGTCGACACCCACCCGTTGGGCATCGAGAACATCGGCATACACCTCGGCCAGCACCCGCTCCGCCTCACCGCGCGGCGCCCGATACTCACCACCCCCGAACTCCGGCTCGGGCAACGCCCCCCGGTCCAGCTTCCCGGTCACCGTCCGCGGCAGCCGGTCAAGAACCACGAGCTGGGCGGGCACCATGTAGTCCGGCAGCCGCTCGGCCACGAACCGCCGCAGATCCGCCACCGAGACACTGGCCTGCCGGTCGATGTCGCCGTCTCCGGCGCCGCCCACCGGCGCCACATAGCCGACGAGTCGCGTGTTGCCCGTGTGGCCCTCCCATGCCGCGACCACTGCCTGGTCGACCGCGGGATGCTGGGCGAGGACCATCTCGATCTCGGTCGGCTCGACACGGATACCGTTCACCTTGACCTGGGTGTCGGCTCTTCCCTCATACTTCAGGTGACCGTTTCTGTCCCACTGGGCCAGGTCACCGGTGCGGTACATCCGCGCGCCGGCAGGCCCGAACGGACACGCCACAAACCGCTCCGCAGTCGACCCGCCGCTTCCGTAATAGCCTCGGGCGAGCCCACCGGCCACATACAGTTCCCCGATCACGCCGGGCGGGACCGGTGTCAGTTCTGGTCCCAGGATGTAGGTGCGCATATTGGCGAGCGGTCGCCCGATCGGTATGACTCCGGTTTCGGTCGACCGCTGCGGGACCGGAAAGCTGGAGACGTAGAAGCTTTCGGTCTGTCCGTAGGCATGGACGACACGGACATCCGGGAAGGCCTGGTGAACCTTGTGGACCACGTCGGCCGTGAGTGGGTCGCCGCCGAGGATCGCGGTCCGCAGATCCAGTTTGAGAGCGCCTGGCTCCTCGGCGAGGATGGGGCCGAGAAGCGCGGTGAACACCGACGGCACGGCACAGATGGTGGTACCCGACCAGCTGTCGCGTTCAGCGAGTTCGAGTACGTCACGGACGATCTCGACACTCGCCCCGGCCGCGAGCGCGGTAAATATCTCGAACACGGACACGTCGAAGTTCACCGAGGTCGCGGCGAGCATGCGGGATCCCGGCTCGACCTGTGCCATCTGCCGCGAGTACCACACACCGTTGACCACGGTGGCGTGGGTCATGGCGACGCCCTTCGGCTTGCCCGTGGAGCCGGAGGTGTACATCACGTACGCGAGATTGTCCGGCCGGACACGGGTGTCCGAGGCTTCGACCGCGGGGACGTCGAGGTCGTCGAGGTCATCGAGACTCAGGTCGTCGAGGTGGAGTACCGGCGGTTGGCACTCCGGCAGTGCCGCCGCCGTATCACGATGGGTCAGCACCAGCGCCGGAGCGGCCGTGTTGAGCAGGAGGTCCACACGCGCGGCCGGATGATCGGGATCGATCGGCAGGTAGGCACCGCCCGCCTTGAGCACGCCCAACTGCGCGACCACCAGGTCCGCCGACCGCGGCAACGCCACGGCAACCAGCACGTCCGGCCCGACTCCGCGTTCGCGCAACACCACGGCCAGCCGGTCGGCGCGAGCGTTCAACTCCCTGTACGACAACTCGGTTCGCCCGGCTACCACCGCTGTCGCGTCCGGTGTCCGCATCGCATGGGCGGTGACGAGTTCGGGGAGCGTCGATCCCGGCACAGGTGCCGCGGTCTCGTTCAACCGGACCAGCCGGTCCCGCTCGGCGTCGGTGAGCACGTCCACCGCACCGAGCCGCCCCGCGGAATCGGCGACCATCTGCCGCAGCACGCGCACGTAGCGGTCGGCGATACTCTCGGCCGTGGTGCGGTCGAACAACTCGGTCGCGTACTCCAGTTGCCCGTAGGCACGCCCGGACGCGTCCGGGATGATGTTGAAGAACAGGTCGAAGCGCGCGGTATCGGTGCCCGCCGGGACGGGGGTGACCCGCAGACCCGGTATCTCGATCCCCTGCCACACAAACTGCCAGGCCAGCATCACCTGGAACAGCGGTGAGTACGCGCTGGAGCGGTCCGGGTTGAGCATCCCCACCAGGCGCTCGAACGGAACGTCCTGGTTGTCGTACGCGGCGAGAGCCTTGTCCCGCACCTGATCCAGCAGGTCGCCGAACGACGGGTTCTTCGACAGGTCGACGCGCAGCACCCAGGTGTTGGCGAAGAACCCGATCAGGTCGTCGAGCTGCTCATCGGCGCGCCCCTCGATCGGGCTGCCGATCGTCAGGTCGTAGCCCGCGCCGAGGTGGTGCAACAGCACCGCGAGCGCGGCCTGAGCGACCATCGGGGCCGTGGCACCGCGGTCCGCGGCGAGTTTCCCCAGCCCGGCGAGCAGTTCGGGTTCCAGCTCGAAGGAGACATAGCCGCCGCGGTGTCCGGCCGCCGTCGGCCGCGGCCGATCCAGCGGCAACTGCACCGGCTGCGGTACCCCGGCCAATTCGTCCCGCCAGTAGTCCAGTTGCGCGGCAGCGATGCTGTCCGGATCCGTTTCGTCGCCCAGCAGCTGCCGCTGCCAGAGCGTGTAGTCCTTGTACTGCACCGGAAGCGGCGTCCAGTCCGGCGCGCTCCCCTGCCGGCGAGCCGAATACGCCGACACCAGGTCGCGGAGGAACGGCGCCATCGACGCCCCGTCCGCGGCGATGTGATGGAACACGAACACCACCAGGTGCTCCTGCGGAGCGACCCGGAAAACGGTTGCCCGAAAGGGAAGCTCCGTGTCCAGTTCGAAGCCCTCGCACCCGACCTCGTGCATCGCGGCGTCCACCGCGTCGGCGGCCACGTCGACCACCGGGATCCGGAAGGCCGCCTCCTCCGGTGGCAGGACCCGCTGCTCCGGCGTACCGTCCGCGTTCTCCACGATCAAGGTGCGCAGACTCTCGTGCCGGGCCGTGACATCCCCCACCGCCTCGACCAGGGCCGCGGCGTCCAGTGGCCCCTCCAGGCGCAGCACGAACGGGATGTTGTAAGTGGGGGACGGGCCTTCCAGGCGGTAGAGGAACCACAGCCGGCGCTGAGCAAAGGACAACGGAACCATCGACGCTACTCCTCCACGTTCATCTGTCGCAGCTGAGGGCGTTTCGACGCGGTCAGCTTCTCGATCCGCCCCGCCAACTCGGCGACGGTCCGATTGCGGAACACCGTCGTCACCTTCACGTCGACGTTTAGTTCGCCGCGTATGCGGCCGATCAGCCGGGTGGCCAGCAGCGAATGCCCACCGTGGTCGAAGAAGTCGACGTCGATGCCGACCTCCTCCACATCGAGGAGGTCCGCGAAGAGCCGGCAAAGGACTTCCTCGGTGCGGTTGCGCGGCGCTCGTCCGGTCGCGGCCTGGGCCTGGTCGGGTGCGGGGAGCGCATGACTGTCCACTTTGCCGCTCGACGTCAGCGGAAGCCGGTCGAGTATCACCAGGTGAGTGGGGATCATGTAGTCGGGCAGCTGCCGCTCCAGGTGCGCGCGCACCGCGTGGATGAGCCTGGCCGGGCTGTGCCACCCCGCGAGCACTGGCGTGGCCGGGGTCGGCGCCGGGGCTTCGTGGCCGGCGCGGGTGGCGTACAGCTGGCACATTCCGGTGCCCTCGAGCCCCTGGGGGGTTTCCACCACGACGTGAAAACCCTTGGCCGCCAGCATCTTCGTCACGACCGCGACCCGATCGTCGATGTCGTGCACCTCGGCCAC
The DNA here is from genome assembly GCF_027270795.1 of Streptomyces sp. ActVer. Taxonomy (NCBI): domain Bacteria; kingdom Bacillati; phylum Actinomycetota; class Actinomycetes; order Kitasatosporales; family Streptomycetaceae; genus Streptomyces; species Streptomyces sp. ActVer. The sequence continues at coordinate 2,011 of NZ_JAPWHT010000141.1, read as the reverse complement.
GACCTGGCGGATGATCGGCCAGTGCTCCGGCTCGATCCCCCGCAAGGCGGCCAGCTCACTCTTCTCCGCGTCGACCTTCAGCAGATCCACCACGGTGAGCCCGTTGTCCCGGATCACCTGCGACACAGTGCGCAGTTCCACGTCGACCACGGTGCTCGACAGCTGCTGGGCCAGCAGTTCGGTCAGCTGGTCGTCCTCGGCGGCCTTTGGGCCACGCGCGTTGGCGATCACCCGGCGCAGCGTTTCCCGATCCGTCGCCTCGTCCGCGAAACGCCCCGACATCAACGACATCTCGGGGTAGTACGTGAACTCCGCGCGCCCCGCGGCATCCGAGATCCCGTAGTCGGACACCACCGCATCGAGGCCGTGCAGGTAGGCGTTGATCCGGTAGAACTCGGCGGACTCCGGCATCGGTTCGCACGCGTACACCCGCACACCGCGTGCCACCGACCCGGCCCACAGCCCGAACATCCCCACGTGGCCGCCCACATCGACGACACACGCGCCGTCGCCGACGGTCACACCACCCCGCGCGTACTCACCGCGCTGGAAGATCTCGTCGTACAGGAACGACATGTTCAGCTTGTTGCGCCCCGCCACCGCCATTCCGTTCGGCAGCTCATGAAATTCCACCCCGGTCAATCGACCGGCGCTCTGCATTTCGTGGAACCGCGCCACCGCCGGCGCCACCTCGGAATCCACGACGAGATATCCAGCCAGTTGCCGACCGCCGTTGGCATCCTCACGGGCGATCACCGCGGCCTGGCGCACGGCCGGATGCCGGGACAGCACGGTTTCGATCTCGCCCAGTTCGATACGGAAACCTCGGATCTTCACCTGGAAATCGGTTCGACCGATGTATTCGACCTGGCCGTCCTGGTTCCATCGCACGGCGTCGCCGGTGCGGTACATCCGGGTTCCCGGCTCGCCGAAGGGACAGGCGACGAACCTGTTCGCGGTCAGCGCCGTCTGCCCGAGATAGCCCCTGGCCAGCCCCATGCCGGCGAGGTACAGCTCACCGGTGACCCCGGGCGGGACGGGGCGCAGCGCCGAGTCCAGTACGTACACCTGGGTGTTCCAGATCGGTGCGCCGATCGGTACCCGGTCGGCGCCGGGCACGTGCTGCCATCCGGTGACCTCCACGGAGGCCTCGGTGGGGCCGTAGAGGTTGTGCGCGCCGCAGCCGGGCAACAGCTCGACGAACCTGTTGGCCAGCTCCGCCGGGAACGCCTCGCCCGCGACCTCTATCCAGCGCAGGCTGGTGCACTTCCTCGCCGTGGGCTCGGCGACGAACGCCTCCAGCAAGGAGGGCACGAAGTCGGCGCCGGTCACCCCTTCCCGCTGGATCAACTCCGCCAGATATGCCGGGTCCTTACGCCCGTCCGGGCGCGCGACGACGACCGCGGCCCCGACCTGCAAAGGCGCGAACAGCTCGGGCACCGACACGTCGAAGCTCGCCGTCGTACTCAGCAGCACCCGGTCCTCGGCACCGACATCGAAGTGCGCCAGACCCCACTTCAACCGGTTCATGATCGACCGGTGTGCCACCTGTACACCCTTGGGACCACCGGTGGAACCAGAGGTGTAGATGACGTACGCGGCGTTGTCCGGCGACAGTGCGCGCTCCGGGTTCACCTCCGGATACCCGGACACGTCGGGAAGCGCACCGTCGAGCACCAGCAACGGCTTCGCGCTCTCCCTCAGCTGCCGTACCCGGTCCTCGGGCAGCTCGGTGTCCACCGGCAGATAGGCCGCACCGGCCTTCACCACCGCGTAGACCGCCACCATCAGTTCCACGGAACGCGGGATCCGCACCGCGACCAGCCGCTCGGGGCCGGCACCCTGCTCGACCAACCAGTGCGCCAACTGATTCGCACGCCGGTTGAACTCCCCGTAGGTCAGCGTCTCCTGCTCACCGATCAACGCCACTCGGTCGGCGCCACGCTCCACCTGAGCCTCGAACGCACCCGGCAGGGTGTCCCCCGCCACCGGATGCGCGGTGTCGTTGACC
>NZ_JAPWHT010000140.1:0-22166 GCF_027270795.1 Streptomyces sp. ActVer | reverse complement strand
GCCGCGACACCGGCCGCGGCCTGCGCGGCGGCGGGGCCGCCACTGGTGGGAACACCCTGGCCCTGCTTGTTGCCCGGAACCTTCTTGCCGCCCTGGGCGACATCGACGGGCAGCATGACCAGCGCGGTCGTACCACCGGAGTCGGACGGGCGGAGCTGGATGCGGATGCCGTGACGCTGGGACAGCCGGCCGACCACGAACAGACCCATGCGTCGGGAGACCGACACGTCCACCGTGGGCGGCGAGGCGAGCCGCTCGTTGATCGCCGCGAGGTCCTCGGGCGAGAGGCCGATACCGGTGTCGTGGATCTCGATCAGCACGCGGCCGTCGGGCAGCGCGTGACCGGTGACCTTGACCTTGGTCTGCGGGGAGGAGAACGACGTGGCGTTCTCCAGCAGCTCGGCGAGCAGGTGCACGAGGTCGTTGACCACGCGGCCGGCGACCTCGGTGGTGGGCACGGCCGACAGCTCGATGCGCTCGTACTGCTCCACCTCGGAGGCGGCGGCGCGGAGCACGTCGACCAGCGGGACCGGGCGGGTCCAGCGGCGGCCGGGCTCTTCACCGGCGAGAACCAGAAGGTTTTCACCGTTACGGCGCATGCGGGTCGCGAGGTGGTCGAGCTTGAACAGCGAGGACAGCTGGTCCGGGTCGGCCTCGCGGGACTCCAGTTCGGAGATGAGCGAGAGCTGACGCTGGATGAGGCCCTGGGAGCGGCGCGAGAGGTTGGTGAACATCGCGTTGACGTTGCCTCGCAGGAGGGCCTGCTCGGCGGCGAGTCGTACGGCCTCGCGGTGCACGTCGTCGAAGGCCGCGGCCACCTGGCCGATCTCGTCCTTGGAGTGCACACCGACCGACTCGACGGACGTGTCGACGTCCTGCGGGTCGGACTCGGAGAGCTGCTTGACCAGCTCGGGCAGCCGGTCCTGGGCGACCTTCGTCGCGGTGTCCTGGAGGCGGCGCAGCGAGCGGATCATGGAGCGGGCCACCACGAAGGCGCCGACCAGCGAGACACCGAGCACCAGCAGGATCAGCGCACCGGAGATGATCGCTTCCCGCTCGGCCTCGTTGCGCAGCTCGCGGGCCTTCTGCTCCATCTCGTTGAGCAGCGTGAGCTCGATCTTGTTCATTTCCTGGATCTTGGAGGAGTCTGCGTCCACCCAGTCCAGGTACGAGCGCTTGTCGCGCAGCTGCAGACCGTTCTCACGCCCGAGCACACGCTCCGCGTAGGTGTCGGCCGCCTTGATGGTCGGGCTCGGCTCGTCGAGAGGCTTCGTCAGCGCGCGCGAGTTGCCCTCGTAGATGCTGGCGAAGCTGGTGAGCTCGGCCTTCTGGTTCTCGAAGGCCGAGAGGCCGTACTGCCGGTCGTTCTCGGAGAGATCGCCGTACGTGGCATCGGTGGCCGGCAGGGCCGCGGCGATGACCGCGCGCTGGATGGACGCGTACTCCTTGGCATTGGAGAAGGCCGCCAGGGCGCGGGTGCGCTGGATCATCTCCGGGTTGCTGGTCGCCTCGGCCATGTCCTGGGAGAGGCCGAGCAACCGCTCGATGAGGCGGTGGTACGACTCGACCGACTGGGAGGAGTTCGCCTCGTCCTGGAAGGCGTTGTTGCGAATGCTGCTCAGGGTGTTCAGCTGGGTGGCGATGGCCACCACGTTGTCCCGGACGCCGTTGAGGTTCTCGTTGTTGCCCGCGTCGTCGAGATCGTGGGTGCCCTCCATGAAGGCGGCACGCGCACGGTCGGTCTTGTCACGGACGCCCTTGACGGTGAAGTCGGACGCCTTCGTGCCGTTGGCGAGCGGACCGGCCGACTTGTCGCGCTCCTCCTGGAGCGCGACGGCGAGCTCGGTCGCCTGCTTCGTCATGTCGGTCAGCAGCTTCATGTTCTCGAGCTGCTGGATCTCGTCCATCGTGTCGCTGATGCGCAGGGCGCCCAGCGAGGTGGCGGCGACCACGGGCAGCGCGAGCAGCGACACCAGGCGCGTGGAGATGCGCCAGTTGCGCAGAGCTATTCGCGAGCCGGGGCCACTGGGGTTCCTCGCCGTGGGCGGTGCGGCGGGCGGTGCGCCGGGGCCACCGGTCACCGCGGTCGGACCGCCCTTGCCCTGAGCACCCTTGGGCGCACCCGGGCGCGAGGAGCGGTCACCTCCGTCGCCGGCCCCTGCCGGTCCTTGGTTCTGGGCGTGCTGGGGCGAGGAACCGGTGCCGGTCCCGCCGTGCGGCTCCGGCTCCGCCGAAGCGCTGCCATCCCTCTTGAAACGTCCCTGCACTAGCGTCGCAACCTCTGGACCAGGCGCCTCTCCGCGTGAACGGCGAGACGGTGTCGGCGTCTACGGGAGCGCCCTGAACGCGCCCCCATGTGTGGTCGTGAGTGACCGGCGCAGGCCCCCCTCCCCGCCGCCACTCGGCGCTGCGTTCGCGCCCCTTGCGCGCCGGTTCGATCCTGCGGCGGTTCCGTGGAATTCCAGCACAGTGCCGGATCTCCAACAAGGCCCATGGGTCATGCTGTGACCATCGTGACACCTAGTGAAGGAGGTGTTACGGCATGTGGAATGCGATTGTGTCGATAACGGACGCGGGTGCACGAGTCATGCGCGGACAAGCGCTGTCCCAGTCGCCATGATCAGGAGCGGAATAAGGGCTTCAGTGGGGCAATGTCCGTTTCGGTAGGGGGAGTCGAGGGTCCGAATTGACCGGATTGCCTGCCGGTGAGTGAGGAAACTCACACGACGATCACGCCGCCTTCACGCGTTCCACAGGGAATCGCATGTTTAGCCTGACGCTTTACAGGGATGGCAAATCCGACAACCCGCGCTCGCGCGGCGGTTCTTGAAGCCGCCCGGCGCCCGTACCGACAGGGTCCGAAACCGCAGATGAAGACGACGATGATGTTCCTCAACATAGCCAACCCGCGACGCACGACACTGGCGCACCTCGAGGACGCCGAAGAGCTGCGTACGCCGGAGCAGCAGGAGCACTCCGTCGAGCTCCCCGCGCAGACCGCCAACCCCCGCCGCACGATCCTGATGGACGCCCCGGTCACGGCCATGGCGGCGGAGTAACCCTCCCACGCCCCGCCCAACCGCAATTCCGCGAGGTCGCGCCCCTCTCCCGAGTTAGCCTGGAGCCTCAGACTCCAGCCAGCTCAGTGAGGGGCGCAGGCATCTCGTGCGCATCGCCAGGTTCTCCATCGACGGCAACGTCGCGTTCGGCGCGGTCGAGGGCGAGAGCCCTCCTGGGTCGACCGACGGGCTCGTGCTCGACATCATCAAGGGCCATCCGTTCACGGACTTCGAGCTCTCCGGCACGAAGGTCCCGCTGAACAAGGTCCGGCTCCTGCCGCCCATGCTCCCCAACAAGGTCGTGGCCTTCGGCCGCAACTACGCGGAGCACGCCAGGGAGATGGGCAACGAGGTGCCCGACGCCCCGTTCGCCTTCTTCAAGCCGTCCACCTCGGTGATCGGCCCCGGCGACGAGATCGCGTACCCCTCCTTCTCGGACGAGGTGCACCACGAGGCCGAGCTGGCCGTCGTCATCGGCCGGATGTGCCGCGAGGTCCCGCGCGAGCGTGTCAAGGACGTCATCCTCGGCTACACCTGCGCCAACGACGTCACCGCACGGGACGTCCAGAAGCGCGAGAAGCAGTGGGCCAGGGCCAAGGGCTTCGACTCCTCCTGCCCGCTCGGCCCCTGGGTGGAGACGGACCTCGACCCGTCCGACCTGACCATCATGTGCACGGTCAACGGCCAGCAGCGCCAGCTGGGCCGCACCAGCGAGATGATCCACTCCGTCGAGGACCTGATCGTCAACATCACCGAGGCCATGACGCTGCTCCCCGGCGACGTGATCCTCACGGGCACCCCCGCGGGGGTCGGCCCCCTCACTGTCGGCGACGAGGTCGCCGTCACCATCGAAGGCATCGGCACTCTCACCAACAAGGTTGTCAAGCGTGGCTAGCGCACCCGGCTCTCCCGTACGCGTCCGTTTCTGCCCTTCGCCCACCGGTAACCCCCACGTGGGCCTGGTCCGCACCGCCCTGTTCAACTGGGCGTTCGCCCGGCACAACGAAGGCAGCGGAGCTCAATTCGTATTCCGCATCGAGGACACCGACGCGGCCCGCGACTCCGAGGAGTCGTACGGTCAGCTGCTCGACTCGATGCGCTGGCTGGGCTTCGACTGGGACGAGGGCCCCGAGGTCGGCGGCCCGCACGAGCCGTACCGCCAGTCGCAGCGGATGGACATCTACCGCGATGTGGCCGCCAAGCTCCTGGAAGCGGGCCACGCCTACCACTGCTACTGCTCCACGGAGGAGCTGGACGCCCGCCGCGAGGCCGCCCGCGCCGCCGGCAAGCCGTCCGGCTACGACGGCCACTGCCGCGAGCTGACCGCCGAGCAGAAGGAAGCGTACGAGGCGGAGGGCCGCACCCCGATCGTCCGCTTCCGTATGCCGGACGAGACGATCACCTTCACGGACGTGGTCCGCGGCGAGCTGACCTTCACCCCGGAGAACGTGCCGGACTACGGGATCGTACGAGCCAACGGAGCCCCGCTCTACACGCTCGTGAACCCCGTCGACGACGCCCTGATGGAGATCACCCACGTCCTGCGCGGCGAGGACCTGCTCTCCTCCACCCCGCGCCAGATCGCCCTCTACAAGGCGCTGACCGAGCTGGGCATCGCGAAGCAGATCCCCGCCTTCGGCCACCTGCCGTACGTGATGGGCGAGGGCAACAAGAAGCTCTCCAAGCGTGACCCGCAGGCGTCGCTGAACCTCTACCGGGAGCGCGGCTTCCTCCCGGAGGGCCTGCTCAACTACCTCTCCCTGCTCGGCTGGTCGCTCTCCGCCGACCAGGACATCTTCACGATGGACGAGATGGTCGCGGCCTTCGACGTGACGGACGTGAACCCGAACCCGGCCCGCTTCGACCTCAAGAAGGCCGAGGCGATCAACGCCGACCACATCCGCCTCCTGGATGTGAAGGACTTCGCCGAGCGCTGCGCCCCCTGGCTGAGGGCCCCCTTCGCGCCCTGGGCGCCGGAGGACTTCGACCAGGCCGCGTGGGACGCGATCGCCCCGCACGCCCAGACCCGCCTCAAGGTCCTCTCCGAGATCACGGACAACGTCGACTTCCTGTTCCTGGCGGAGCCGGCCTTCGACGAGGCGTCCTGGACGAAGGCCATGAAGGAGGGCAGCGACGCGCTGCTCCGCACGGCCCGCGAGAAGCTGGACGCCGCCGACTGGTCTTCGGCCGAGTCCCTGAAGGAGGCCGTCCTGGCCGCCGGCGAGGCCCACGGACTCAAGCTCGGCAAGGCCCAGGCCCCGGTCCGCGTCGCCGTCACCGGCCGCACGATCGGCCTGCCGCTCTTCGAGTCCCTGGAGATCCTGGGCAAGGAGAAGACGCTGGCCCGTATCGACGCGGCGCTGGCGAAGCTGACCGCCTAGGCACACAGTCACACAGCCCACACACAGAGGGGCGGCGTCCGGTTCGGACGCCGCCCCTCTCGCGTACACGGAGTCGACACCCGGAGTTCACCCCTCCGGCCAACTCCCGCTCTCCCGACGGACATTGGATGTTTCGGGCGCACATGATGCGCGTGTTCACCATGTTTCAGGGGAGGGGAACGTGACCCGTTCACGAGGACGTTCACGAAGACTTGTGGGATTCGCTCTTGGCGGGGCGATGGCGTTGTCGGGGGCCGTACTGACCGTGCCGGCCGAGGCCGCGCCGAACGCCGACACCCCGGTCGCCACCACGCAGTTGAACCACATCAACCCCGTCGAGGTCCGGTACCGGTGGGTGGGGACCTCCGGATTCCAGTACGAGCTGGGCAACCAGGCCAACCCGCAGTGGGCCGACTTCTCTGGCGTCACACCGCCGGCGCACGCGGGCCCCGAAGACCTGGCCACCGGCACCGACGTCCAGACCACCGGGAACACCGGCACCGTCACCCAGAAGCACCGCTCCACCGGCGCGACCGCCACCGTCACGATTCCGGCTGACCACAGATTCAGGGCCGCGTCCGGCTGGAGCGTGCTCACCCAGGACGCCGCGGACGCCCTGCATGTCCTGCGGGCCGGCCCCGACGGCACGACCACCGACCTCCCGGTCACCGGACTGCCGCCCGGCGCCCAGCCCACCAACACCTATGTGACCGGCGGCTCGGTCCGCCGCCTCGCCGTCGTCTACGCCGTGGACGGCATCTCCTCGGTGGGCCTCGTCGACCTCGCGGACGGCACCTTCCGTACGTACGTCACGGACATCGGCACCGGCCGGTCGATCACCTTCAACGACAGCTGGCTCGTGGCGAACGGCAAGGCGATCCGGGTGGACTCGGCGCCCGGCACCGAACCCGCCGCGGTCAGTTTCCCGGCCAGGCCGCTCGCGGTCGTGGGCGACCAACTCCTCAGCGGCGACCCGGACTTCGTCTCCTCGCCCGACGACGAGGTGCTCACCGCCACGTCGCTTGTCACAGGCGCTAGGCGCACGGTCCTGGCCGACGCGGACGGCTCCTTCCGCGCCACCCCGGACGGCGGCCTGCTCGCCACGGCCGGCCCCTCCGGCAGCGACTTCCACGTGTACCGCGTCCTGTCCACCGGCGAAGGGAACGTCTCGGCCCAGCCGGTCTTCACCGTGCCGCCGACCCGGGCCACGGTCGACGGCCTGATGATCGCGGGCGGCGAACTCCTGATGTTCGGCAATGCCACCGTCAACGCCGGCTGGGACGCCGCGTACGCCGTGCCGCTGGACTCCTCGGGCAGGCCCACCGGAACCCAGGTCCGCCGCAGCCCGTACGCCGGCTCCTCGCCGTGCCTCGGCGGCGACGCCGCCTGCCCCCAGCTGGAGGCCCTCGGCGACGGCCGCTTCGCCCACCTGTACACCGGCACGGACGGCAAGGAGTCCGTGCACGTCGCCGGACTCGGCACCGACACCTACAGCGCCGAACCCACCGGCTCCTCCGGCGGCCGCATCGGCACGGGCACCGGCCGCTACGTCCTCTACAACGGCGGAACCCCCGCCACCCAGAAGATCGCCGACTTCCCCCGCGGAGCCGACGGCGAGACCGCGCTCGACCGCCCCCGCGGCGCCGCCGCGATCTGGGGCCAGCGCCTGTGGACCCCCGGCACCACCCAGGGCAGCGTCGTCGCGTACGACCTCAAGGCCGAGCGGAACGTCGCCACCGTGAACACCGGCGCCCCCTGCACCCCCAGCGAGATCCAGGCCGTCAACACCTGGCTCTACTGGTCCTGCGGCAGCGCCGGACCCGCCGGCGTCCACGACCGGGCCACGGGCCGGAACATCACGGTCCCGGCCGGCCCGTCGCGGCTCGCCGACGGCTACCTCGTCCGGGAGAACCGCACCACCCACGAGTTGCTGCTCACGGACTTCCACACCGGTACGGCGACCACCCGGACCGCGGCCGTGCTGCCCACCGCGGACCAGAACACCGGCGGCAACACCGGCCGCTGGGCCGTCGACCGCTTCGGCGGCAACGTCGCGTACCTCACCGCCCAGGGACAGGTGGCGATCGTCACCGCGGGCGTCCCCACCTCGCCGCTCGCGCAGATGGAGGCCCAGACCGACGCCGCCGCGGGCCCCACGACCCAGGACCCCTGGCAGCCCGTCTGGCAGTTGAGCAAGCCCTCGACGTGGACCCTGACCCTGACCAACGCGAGCGGCAACGTCGTGCGCAACCTCACCGGTGATTCCAAAGCCGCCGCCGTCCGCGCCTCCTGGGACGGCCGCTGGGGCGACGGCAACCGGGTCGCGGGAACGTACACCTGGCGCCTGACCGCCAAGGCCCGCGACGGCCAGGGCCCCGACCTGATCACGACGGGCACGACAACCGTCAGTTGAGGAACGCGCCCTACGCCTCGGACCCGCCCCCGGGTACCGTCGAACCATGACGATCAGAGCTGTGGTCTGGGACGTAGACGACACGATCTTCGACTACACCACGGCCGACCGGGCCGGCATGCGCGGGCATCTCACGGCCGAGGGCCTGCTCGACGGGTACGCGTCCGTCGAGCAGGCCCTCGACCACTGGCGCGACCTCACCGACCAGCAGTGGGCGAGGTACGCGGCGGGGGAGGTGGACTGGGAGGAGGGCCGCCGGGACCGGGTCCGGGCCTTTCTGGGCAAGCCCCTCACCGACCCGGAGGCGGAGGACTGGTTCCTCCGGTATCTCGGGCACTACGAGTCGGCGTGGGCGCTGTTCCCCGACGTCCTGCCCGTCCTCGACACCCTGGCGGGCAGCCACCGTCACGCCGTGCTGTCCAACTCCAGCATCCGGGTCCAGGACCACAAGCTGCGCGTTCTCGGCGTACGGGACCGGTTCGAGTCCGTGCTGTGCGCGGCCGAGCTGGGTGTCTCCAAGCCGGCGGCGGAGGCGTTCCACGCGGCCTGCGAGACCCTGGAGCTGCCGCCGCGCGAGGTCGCGTACGTCGGGGACCACCCGGAGATCGACGGACAGGGCGCGGCCGACGCCGGAATGTTCTCGGTCTGGATCGACCGCGGGGGCGTGAGAGCCGTCACGGCCCCGGACCCCGACGCCGCACCGGGCGGGGCGCCGGATCAGCTCACCGGCCTGCGCCGGATCGCCTCGCTGGCCGAACTCCCGGCGATCCTCCGGCCCGATACCCGTTTTGGAGCGCCGTCCACCTTCAGGTAATGTTCTTCCTGCGCCGCCGGAGAGCGGGCCGAAAGGCCGGAAACCGGAGGCGCACGCTAAAGCAGGATCCCTGCGGGGGTTTGTGTTTCAGTGGCCTATGGTGTAATTGGCAGCACGACGGTTTCTGGTTCCGTTAGTCTAGGTTCGAGTCCTGGTAGGCCAGCTCGCAGAGCTCATCTGCAACCGCGGAGATCAACTCCGCAAAGCCCCCGTTGTGTAGCGGCCTAGCACGCTGCCCTCTCAAGGCAGTAGCGCCGGTTCGAATCCGGTCGGGGGTACAGATCCTTCCCAGGGAGACAGTCCGGGTCGCACCCACTGATTCTCATGCAGGATCGCTAGGGCCCCCGTTGTGTAGCGGCCTAGCACGCCGCCCTCTCAAGGCGGTAGCGCCGGTTCGAATCCGGTCGGGGGTACGAACTGGTATGAACCACATTGGTCTATGGTGTAATTGGCAACACTACGGTTTCTGGTACCGTCATTCTAGGTTCGAGTCCTGGTAGACCAGCTCGGATCTGCGGAAACGCAAGATCCTGGCCCCCGTTGTGTAGCGGCCTAGCACGCCGCCCTCTCAAGGCGGTAGCGCCGGTTCGAATCCGGTCGGGGGTACGTCATTGAAGAAGCCCTCCCCATCAGGGGAGGGCTTCTTCGTGTTGGGCGTCTTGTCGACGTCAACTCCGGTCGGTCGCTGCGGCGTTGAAGCGACCGGCGGGAGGAAGTCGGATCGGGCGTCGGTCTGCGATGCACGTCAGCCGGTGCGGCGCAGGGCCTCCGAGAGGCGGGTGGCCGCGTCGATGATCGCCTGGGCGTGCATCCGGCCGGGGTGACGCGTGAGGCGCTCGATCGGTCCGGAGACCGAGACGGCGGCGACCACGCGGTTCGACGGACCGCGCACGGGGGCCGAGACGGACGCGACGCCCGGCTCGCGCTCGCCGATCGACTGGGCCCAGCCCCGGCGTCGTACCCCCGACAGGGCCGTCGCCGTGAAGCGGGCGCCCTGGAGGCCGCGGTGCAGACGCTCCGGCTCCTCCCAGGCCATCAGGATCTGGGCCGAGGAGCCCGCCTTCATGGTGAGCGTGGAGCCGACCGGGACCGTGTCCCTGAGGCCCGACAGACGCTCGGCCGCGGCGACGCAGATGCGCATGTCGCCCTGGCGGCGGTAGAGCTGCGCGCTCTCGCCCGTGATGTCGCGGAGGTGGGTGAGCACCGGGCCCGCCGTCGCAAGGAGGCGGTCCTCGCCCGCGGCCGCGGCCAGCTCGGCGAGGCGGGGGCCGAGAATGAAGCGGCCCTGCATGTCGCGCGCCACCATCCGGTGGTGTTCAAGTGCCACGGCGAGGCGATGTGCCGTGGGTCGTGCCAGCCCGGTTGCCGCGACCAGCCCTGCGAGGGTGGCCGGACCGGACTCCAGGGCGCTCAGGACAAGGGCTGCCTTGTCCAGAACGCCGACGCCGCTACTGTTGTCCATGAAACGATACTCGCGTCTCACTCTGTGAAACGCAAGTTCAATTTTCCGTGGAACGCGCCACCCTGGTAGATACAGCGGCCCGCGGACCAACGGGCCCGGCGGAGGGCGCCCGGCACGAGGGGTACGGGCGCGCCGCACCGGAAATCTCTAGTTGGGCCGGCGCCACACAGGCCGGCCGGAGGGAAAGCGATGGGTAGGACACTCGCGGAGAAGGTCTGGGACGACCACGTCGTCCGGCGCGCGGAGGGCGAGCCCGACCTTCTCTTCATCGATCTGCACCTGCTGCACGAGGTGACCAGCCCCCAGGCCTTCGACGGTCTCCGTCAGGCGGGGCGCCCCGTGCGCCGTCTCGACCTCACCATCGCGACCGAGGATCACAACACCCCGACCCTCGACATCGACAAGCCCATCGCGGACCCGGTCTCCCGCGTCCAGCTGGAGACGCTGCGCAAGAACGCCGCCGAGTTCGGCGTGCGCCTGCACTCGCTGGGCGACGTCGAGCAGGGCGTCGTGCACGTCGTGGGCCCGCAGCTGGGCCTGACCCAGCCCGGCACCACGGTCGTGTGCGGTGACTCCCACACCTCCACGCACGGCGCCTTCGGCGCGCTCGCGTTCGGCATCGGCACCTCCCAGGTCGAGCACGTGCTGGCCACCCAGACGCTGCCGCTGGCCCGCCCCAAGACCATGGCCATCACGGTCGACGGCGAGCTGCCCGAGGACGTCACGGCCAAGGACCTGATCCTGGCGATCATCACCAAGATCGGTACGGGCGGCGGCCAGGGCTACATCCTGGAGTACCGCGGCTCCGCCATCGAGAAACTCTCGATGGAGGCCCGCATGACCATCTGCAACATGTCGATCGAGGCCGGCGCCCGCGCGGGCATGATCGCCCCGGACGAGACCACCTTCGCGTACATCAAGGGCCGCGCCCACGCCCCCGAGGGCGAGGACTGGGACGCCGCCGTCGCGTACTGGAAGACCCTGAAGACGGACGAGGACGCGGAATTCGACGCCGAGGTCGTCATCGACGGCGCCTCCCTCGCGCCGTTCGTCACCTGGGGCACCAACCCCGGCCAGGGAGCGCCGCTTTCGGCGTCCGTCCCCGACCCTGCTTCGTACGAGGACGCTTCGGAGCGCCACGCCGCCGAAAAGGCCCTGGAATACATGGGGTTGGAGGCCGGACAGCCGCTGCGCGACATCAAGGTCGACACCGTCTTCGTAGGTTCGTGCACCAACGGCCGTATCGAGGACCTGCGCGCGGCCGCCTCGATCGTCGAGGGCCGCAAAGTCGCCGACGGCGTACGGATGCTGGTGGTCCCCGGCTCCGCGCGCGTCGGTCTGCAGGCCGTTTCCGAGGGCTTGGACCTGGTCTTCAAGGAGGCCGGCGCCGAATGGCGGCACGCGGGCTGCTCGATGTGTCTGGGCATGAACCCCGACCAGCTGGCCCCCGGTGAGCGCTCCGCGTCCACCTCCAACCGCAACTTCGAGGGCAGGCAGGGCAAGGGCGGCCGTACGCACCTGGTCTCGCCGCAGGTCGCCGCCGCCACCGCCGTGCTGGGCCATCTGGCCTCTCCCGCCGACCTGAACGACCAGTCGTCTGCCGCCCGCACGCCCGCTGGAGTCTGAGAGTCATGGAAGCATTCACCACGCACACCGGCCGGGCCGTCCCGCTGCGCCGCAGCAACGTGGACACCGACCAGATCATCCCTGCTCACTGGCTCAAGAAGGTGACCAGGGACGGTTTTGAGGACGGGCTCTTCGAGGCCTGGCGCAAGGACTCCTCCTTCGTCCTCAACCAGCCCGAGCGCACGGGCGCCACGGTCCTGATCGCCGGACCCGACTTCGGTACGGGCTCCTCGCGCGAGCACGCCGTCTGGGCGCTGCAGAACTACGGCTTCAAGGCCGTCATCTCGTCCCGCTTCGCGGACATCTTCCGTGGCAACTCGCTCAAGAACGGCCTGCTCACAGTGGTTCTGGAGCAGAAGATCGTGGACGCGCTGCAGGAGCTCACCGAGAAGGACCCGAAGGCCGAGGTCACGGTCGACCTGGAGGCCCGTGAGGTGCGTGCCGAGGGCATCACGGCCGCCTTCGAGCTCGACGAGAACGCCCGCTGGCGGCTGCTGAACGGGCTGGACGACATCTCCATCACCCTGCAGAACGAGGCGGACATCTCCGCGTACGAGTCCAAGCGGCCCTCCCACAAGCCGCGGACCGTTCAGGTGTGATCGCCTTCGGGGCTCCGAACCCCTTCGGATCCGATCGGAGTCGCACTCCACAAGGCTGATTCCAGCCAGCGCAACAGGCCTCTGTACCCCCAATCGTGGACGGTTGGGGGTACATCTGTGTCTGCCTCCGGAAGGGGTGTTCAGGACTTTGCGATTGGCCTCAACTGCCCTTGTTTCAAGGGGCTTTGATGGGGTAGCCGAGTCTCGGCAGAGCCTTGTGGGGAGGTGCGCAGGAGGCCCTCGGGAGGCGGTAGTTACCCCCTGCGCAGGCGACAACTCGCCCCAGATGGCACAATCTGTGCATGGAACACGACGGCCAACTCGAGCTCTATGCGGCAGTCGCGTCCCAACTCAAGGAAGCGCACACAAGGGTGCGCGCACTGCAAGTCCCGGAGGGCGTACGGATGGCGCTGACCCGGAAGCTGCTGGTCATTACGGCCGTGGCCAAGCACGATCTCGCCGATGCGACAAGGCGGCTGGAGCGGTTCACGACGGACCTCGACGAGGGCCGAATCCCCGAAGAGGAACGCTGAGGAACTTCGCAACAGCCCCAGTTCGTTGCGGCACAAGGGTGATTAGCCCGTTTCGTGTTTGATTTGCGGTATATATCTGCCTAACGTGCGAAAAAGCTTGAACACTTTCGTTCTGGCAATGTCTCCGAAGGGGAAGACGTGAACAAGGCGCAGCTCGTAGAAGCGATTGCCGACAAGGTCGGCGGGCGTCAGCAGGCCGCGGAAGCGGTCGACGCCGTACTGGACGCCATCGTGCGTGCAGTTGTCAGCGGGGACCGGGTGTCGGTCACCGGCTTCGGTTCCTTCGAGAAGGTGGACCGTCCGGCCCGTTACGCCCGCAACCCGCAGACCGGGGAGCGCGTTCGGGTCAAGAAGACCTCGGTGCCGCGCTTCCGTGCGGGCCAGGGCTTCAAGGACCTGGTGAGCGGCTCGAAGAAGCTGCCGCGCGGTGGCGAGGTCGCGGTCAAGAAGGCCCCGAAGGGCAGCCTGTCCGGCGGCGCTTCCGCGACGGTCAAGAAGGCCGCCGCGAAGAAGGCCACCGCGAAGAAGACCACCGCCAAGAGGACCGTCGCGAAGAAGACGACGGCCAAGAAGACCACGGCGACGGCCAAGAAGACGACCGCCAAGAAGACCTCGGCGGCCGCCAAGAAGACCACGGCCAAGAAGACCACCGCCAAGAAGGCGGCGGCGAAGAAGGCCCCGGCGAAGAAGGCGGCGGCAAAGAAGGCGCCGGCCAAGAAGTCCGCGGCCCGCAAGACCACCGCCAAGAAGGCCACCGCCCGCAGGTAGACAGGGGCGCTGGGATACTCACGCGCCGGGCCGGGCTCCCTCTGGGGAGCCCGGCCCGCGGCGTGTTCAGAACGTTTGCAGCGTGATGAGTGTGATGTGCCGGGACTTGTCCTCGCCGTCCCCGCCCTCGACCTCGATCCGCACGCGTTGACCCGGGCGGAGCAGTCGGAGGCCGCCCCTGTCGAACGCCGGGGCGTCGAAGGGGACGGGGGTGCCGTCGTCCAGCAGTACCTGGCCCGTGCGGGTTTCTGGGTCGTATGTGTACGCGGTCGCCTGCATGGGGGAAGGGTATGCGGTTTGCTCACGGGAGGAGCCGCCGGCCGACACGGCCCCGCTCCTGAAAGGCCGGTTACGCCGCTTTGAGGCGCTCCACCGCCGCAGCCGTGCGCGGGCCCACTCCCAGTGTCAATGCCGCTCGGAGGTCCGCGCCCGTGTCCACGTCCTGGCGTACGGAGGGTACGTCGGGCAGGCGGAGTTCCGCGGCGCCCGAGGCGCGGTGGCGGGAGCGGGAATCGGGGCCGAATGCGGGGAGCAATTCGCGGTTCGGGGACGCGGCCAGGAGAGTGGTGCCGATTCCGGCGGCGTCCGGGAGGAAAGCGCGGGGGAATTCGGCGGCCGCGTCGAGGACCCGGGCCAATTCAAGAGGGCGCAGGGCGGGCAGATCGGCGTTCAGAGCCGCCAGCGGACTTCGCGGGCTTCTGGTGCGTACGACCGAGGCGGCGTGCGCCAGAGCGGCGTTGAGGCCGCCCCCGGGCTCGTCCGGGACGATGCGGGCGCCCAGGGCGGCCAGCTCGCGTCCGGCCAGCACATCACCCGTGACTACGGCCACATCCACGACCGCCGGGCAGGCCAGTGCCGCGGCCACCGTGTCCTGCGCGAACGCCAGGGCGAGCCCCGGGCGCAGGCCGTCGGCCGCGGTGTCCGCGAGCCTGCTCTTCGCCCGCGACAGGGCTTTCAGGGGTATGACCAAGGTCCACTGCACGCGCGCTCCGTCCCTCCCTCGTCGCGCCCATTGTGACCCGGGCACCCTGGCGGGCCGGTGCTCGGGGCGTACGGTGTTCTCGACAGACAGGCGGCCCGGAGCGACACTTGTGCGGCCCCCCAGGCACAGGAGGAAGGTGTACGCGTGTTCCGCCGCAGAATCGGCTTCTGGTACCGCTTCGCAGCGGTTCTCTGCAAACCGCCGCTGATGGTTCTGATCAAGCGGGACTGGCGCGGAATGGAGAACATTCCTGCCGAGGGCGGATTTATCACCACGGTGAACCATAATTCCCACGTGGATCCGTTCGCGTACGGGCACTTTCAGTACAACACGGGCCGGGTTCCGCGTTTCCTCGCCAAGAGCAGTCTTTTCAAGAAGGGCTTCGTCGGGGCGGCCATGCGCGGGACCGGGCAGATCCCGGTGTACCGCGAGAGCACCGACGCACTCAGCGCCTATCGCGCCGCGATCGACGCCGTGGAGCGCGGGGAGTGCGTCGCG
This sequence comes from Streptomyces sp. ActVer, assembly GCF_027270795.1. Taxonomy (NCBI): domain Bacteria; kingdom Bacillati; phylum Actinomycetota; class Actinomycetes; order Kitasatosporales; family Streptomycetaceae; genus Streptomyces; species Streptomyces sp. ActVer. Next base: position 7,031 of record NZ_JAPWHT010000140.1, on the reverse strand, counting down.
TTCTATCCCGAGGCCACCCTGACCCGCGACCCCGACCTGTGGCCGATGACCGGCAAGACGGGTGCCGCGCGGGTCGCGCTGCAGACCAGGTGCCCGGTGATTCCGGTGGCCCAGTGGGGCGCCAACCACCTGCTGGCCCCGTACGCCAAGAAGCCCGACCTCTGGCCGCGCAAGACGCATCAGGTGCTCGCGGGCCCGCCCGTGGACCTCTCGCGCTTCTACGACAAGGAGATGACCCCCGACCTCCTGAAGGAGGCGACCGAGGTCATCATGGCCGCGATCACCGCGCAGCTGGAGTTGATCCGCGGCGAGAAGGCGCCCGCGACGCCGTACGACCCGCGCCAGGTGCGCATCGAGCAGCGGCGCAGGACGCGGGGCAAGGAAGAGACGCGCGGGCAGGAAGAGCAGGAAACCGCTGTGCAGGAGAAGACGGCGCGGGGGAACACCGCGCCGGAGAAGGCCGTGCGGGAAATGACCGAGGTTGAGCACGAAAAGGGGCACGGCAAGTGACGACATCCGGCAAGCCCGTCAAGGCGGCCGTCTTCGGGACCGGATCGTGGGGCACGGCCTTCGGCATGGTGCTCGCCGACGCCGGGTGCGACGTGACGCTGTGGGGACGGCGGGCCGAGCTCGCCGAAGCGGTCAACTCCGCCCACACGAACCCCGACTACCTGCCGGGCATCGAGCTCCCGGAGAACCTGCGGGCCACCACGGACGCCGCCGAGGCCGCGCACGACGCCGACTTCACGGTGCTCGCCGTGCCCTCCCAGACGCTGCGCGGGAACCTCGCGGACTGGGCGCCGCTGCTCGCCCCCGGCACGGTCCTCGTCTCCCTCATGAAGGGCGTCGAACTCGGCTCCGCCATGCGGATGAGCGAGGTGATCGAGGACGTGTCGAAGGTCGGCGCCGACCGGATCGCCGTGGTCACCGGGCCCAACCTCGCCCGTGAGATCGCCGCCCGCATGCCGGCCGCCGCGGTGGTCGCGTGCAGCGACGAGGCGGTGGCCCAGCGACTCCAGGCCGCCTGCCACACGCCGTACTTCCGCCCCTACACCAACACCGACGTGGTCGGCTGCGAACTGGGCGGCGCCGTCAAGAACGTCATCGGTCTCGCCGTCGGCATCGCGGACGGCATGGGACTCGGCGACAACGCCAAGGGGTCCCTGATCACACGGGGGTTGGCGGAGACGACCCGGCTCGGCCTCGCCATGGGCGCCGACCCGCTGACGTTCTCCGGGCTCGCGGGCCTGGGCGACCTCGTGGCGACCTGCTCCTCGCCGCTCTCGCGCAACCACACCTTCGGCACCAACCTCGGCAAGGGCATGACCCTCCAGGAGACCATCGCGGTCACCAAGCAGACCGCCGAGGGCGTCAAGTCCTGTGAATCCGTACTGGACTTGGCGCGCCGGCACGGCGTCGACATGCCCATCACGGAGACCGTCGTCGACATCGTCCACGACGGCAAGCCCCCGGTCGTCGCCCTCAAGGAAATGATGTCGCGCAGCGCCAAGCCCGAACGACGCTGAGCGACCGCCCCCTTTTTTTTTAGCGCTCGGTTCGCCTCCGGGGCGCCAAAGCCTGTGTCGAGAGGGCGACCGTGCTCGACCCTCCTTCGTCGGGCCTCCGCGCTCCCCCACTCTCGGCTTCGCTCGAGCGGGGGGACCCCCATCCCCGACACAGGCGCGCCCCTTCGGCTCACTCGCGGCCGACGCACGCTGACTCAGGGCCTTACCAACGGGTACTCTCAACGCGATATGAGCACTGAGAACCTTCCCCAGAGCCCTGAGCAGCAGCCGCCTCGCAAGCCGCGCGTGGCCGTCGTCTTCGGCGGGCGCAGCTCCGAACACGGGATCTCCATGGTCACCGCCGGAGCCGTACTGCGGGCCATCGACCGGACCAAGTACGACGTCCTGCCGATCGGAATCACCCGGGAAGGCCGCTGGGTGCTCACCGCGGACGAACCGGAGCGCATGGCGATCACCGAGCGTCGTACGCCCGACGTCGAGGAACTCGCCGAGTCGAGCGAGGGCGGCGTGATCCTGCCCGTCGACCCCGCCAACCGCGAAGTCGTTTACAGCGAGCCCGGATCGGTCCCCAAGGCGCTCGGCGAGGTCGACGTCGTCTTCCCGATGCTGCACGGCCCGTACGGCGAGGACGGCACTCTCCAGGGCCTCCTGGAGCTCTCCGGTGTCCCGTACGTCGGCTCGGGCGTGCTCGCCTCGGCCGTCGGCCAGGACAAGGAGTACATGAAGCGGGTGTTCATCTCCTTCGGGCTGCCGGTCGGCCCGTACGTGGTGGTCCGGCCCCGCGAGTGGGAGCTCGACGAGTCGACGGCCCGCAAGAAGATCATCGACTTCGCGGGGGAGCACGGCTGGCCGCTCTTCGTGAAGCCCGCGCGCGCGGGGTCCTCGATCGGCATCACCAAGGTCGACGACCTGTCCGGCCTCGACGAGGCGATCGCGGCGGCCCGGCAGCACGATCCGAAGTTCCTCGTGGAGGCGCTGCTGCGCGGCCGCGAGATCGAGTGCGGGGTCCTGGAGTTCGAGGACGGCCCGCGGGCCTCCGTACCGGCCGAGATCCCGCCGGTGCAGTCGCACGACTACTACGACTTCGAGGCGAAGTACATCGACTCGACGCCCGGTCTCGTGCCCGCCCCGCTGACCCCCGAGCAGACCGCGGAGGTGAGGCGCCTGGCCGTCGAGGCCTTCGACGCCGCCTCCTGCGAGGGCCTGGTCCGCGCGGACTTCTTCCTCACCGAGGACGGCACCTTCGTCATCAACGAGATCAACACCATGCCCGGCTTCACGCCCATCTCCATGTACCCCCAGATGTGGGAGGCGACGGGAGTGCCCTACCCGGAACTGGTCGACCGCCTGATCCAGGCGGCACTGCGCAGGTCCACTGGCTTGCGCTAGACCGCGCTCCCTCTTGTCTGAGGGTGCGGGGGCATCTTTTTCCGAGGGTGCAGGGGGCCTTTAGGGGCGCGGGGCTCTGACATGTGCGGCTCCGCCGCGGGGGCGCGACCAGCCACGGCGCACCCGCAGCCGACGAACAACCGAGGCCGTCTCAGTCAGCAATCCCCTTGGGGATCGCCTTCTTGACGGCCCCGGCCAGGTCGACAAGCACAGAGGCGGTGTCCCGCCCCTCCGGCACGGTCACCTCGACATACGCCAGACGCTGGGCGGAGGTGAAGCGGGTCGACCCGTCGTCCCGCTTCTCCATCAGCCAGCCCACCCCGTTCACCTCACCGCCGACCGCGTCGGGGTCACCACCCTCGGCGACCTTGGGGTCGACCATCTTGGGCGGCCGCTGTACACCACAGCGCAGTATGATCGCCGGGCTTCCCCAGCCCGCGGTCAGCGCGGACCGGGGCTCGGGATCCTCCCGGTCGAGTCCGTCCACCTTCGCCGGCAGCGACTTGTCCAGGTTCTGACACAGCTCGGTGGCCTTCGTGCCCGGACTGGGAACCGCGGTCCGGGTGTTGTCGTCTGCTGAGGAGCAGCCTGTGGCCGCGATCAGCAGAACGAGGGCGGGCAGCCCGGGATAAGAGAGGCGCCGGTGACGGAAGAAGTCCACCGGCCAAGGGTAGACGGGGGCTACAGGTGCACGACCGGGCAGGTCAGCGTACGCGTGATGCCGTCCACTTGCTGGACCTTCGCGACCACCATGCGGCCGAGATCGTCCACTGTGTCGGCTTGGGCCCGCACGATCACGTCGTACGGTCCTGTCACATCCTCGGCCTGGATCACCCCTTGTATCTTGCTGATCATTTCGGCGACGGTCGACGCTTTGCCGACCTCCGTCTGGATCAGGATGTACGCCTGTACCACGGAACCTCCAGGGCGGCCACGAGGATCATGTGGGGAAAAGGAACGCCACGGTATCGCGTCGCCGCGCGCCGCGGGGAGACCCGCGGGGGCAGGGGCCCCCGCGAAGGGGTGCACGGACCGCACAGGTTGACGGTCGAATCGACCGTACCCAGGTCGGAGGCGGCCCGCGACCGGACGGACGCAGCAACAAAAGGAGACGTACAACGATGAAGGGCACCGTGGGCGAGTTGGGGGAGTTCGGGCTCATCAAGGAGCTCACCTCACGGCTCACCACCACTCCGGCGGTACGCGTCGGGCCGGGCGACGACGCCGCCGTGGTGGCCGCCCCCGACCGCAGGGTCGTGGCGAGCACCGACATCCTCCTGGAGGGTCGGCACTTCCGTCGCGACTGGTCCACGGCGTACGACGTCGGTCGCAAGGCGGCCGCGCAGAACCTCGCGGACATCGCCGCGATGGGCGCCGTGCCGACCGCTCTGCTGCTCGGCCTGGTCGTCCCGGCCGAACTTCCGGCCACCTGGCCGTCCGAGCTGATGGACGGCATCCGCGACGAGTGCCAGGTCGCCGGCGCGGCCGTGGTCGGCGGCGATGTCGTACGCGGCGACACGATCACCGTGGCGATCACCGCGCTCGGCGATCTGCGCAACCACGAGCCGGTCACGCGCGCGGGCGCCCAGCCCGGTGACGTGGTGGCCGTGACGGGCTGGCTGGGCTGGTCCGCGGCCGGGCACGCCGTGCTCTCCCGCGGCTTCCGCTCGCCGCGCGCCTTCGTCGAGGCCCACCGGCGTCCGGAACCGCCGTACCACGCGGGCCCCGCGGCCGCCGGGCCCGGTGCGACCTCGATGACGGACGTCAGCGACGGGCTGATCGCCGACCTCGGGCACATCGCCGAGGCCAGCAAGGTACGCATCGACGTCCGCTCCGGCGCCGTCGACATCCCCTCGCAGATGAACGACATCGGTCAGGCCGTCGGCGTCGACCCGCTCCAGTGGGTGCTCACCGGGGGCGAGGACCACGCGATCGTGGCGACCTTCCCGCCGGACGTGAAACTGCCCGCCCGCTGGAAGGTGATCGGCGAGGTCCTCAACCCGTCGGCGCTGCCGCAGGTCACGGTCGACGGGGCGCCGTGGACCAGCAAGGGCGGCTGGGACCACTTCGCGGACATCGAGTCATGAGTGCCTCGTCCCGTGCGAGTGCCCCGCCCAGGGTCCTGACGGTCGCGGGTTCCGACTCCGGTGGGGGCGCCGGGATCCAGGCCGATCTGAAGACGATGCTCGCGCTCGGCGTGCACGGCATGAGCGTGCTCACCGCCGTCACCGCGCAGAACTCCCTCGGCGTACAAGGCGCTTGGGAACTGCCGGTGGAGGCGGTGCGCGCGCAGTACCGCAGCGTGGTTGACGACATCGGCGTCGACGCGGTGAAGACCGGCATGCTCTCCTCGGCCGAACTCGTCGAGACCGTCGCCGAGTTGATCGGCGGCACGGCCGTGCCCTCCGTCGTCGACCCGGTCGGCGTCTCCAAGCACGGCGACTCGGTGCTCGCCGAGTCCGCGCTGGATTCCGTACGCACGAAACTGCTGCCCGTCGCGACGGTGGCGACGCCGAACCTCGACGAGGTGGCCCAGCTGACCGGCCTGCGGGTCGAGTCGGAGGACGGGATGCGGCGCGCGGCGGCTGCCGTGCTGTCGTACGGGCCGACGTGGGTGCTGATCAAGGGCGGCCACCTCAGTGGCGACACGGGGAGGGCGGGCGCGGACCAGGCCGTCGACTTCCTCACGGACGGCTCGCAGGAGCACTGGCTGCGGGCTCCCCGGTTCGACAACCGGCACACGCACGGGACGGGGTGCACGCTCGCGAGCGCCATCGCTTCGGGGCTCGCGAAGGGTCAGTCGGTGCCGGAGGCGGTCGCGGCGGCGAAGGAGTACGTCACCGGGGCGATCGCGGCCGGCTTCGCGCTCGGCGCCGGGATCGGGCCGGTGGATCATGGGTGGCGGTTCGGGACGGGCGGCGCGTAAACGCTTGCGCAATCGTTTACGTCGTTGCTTACGTTGCTTACGTTGCTTACGTTGCTTACGTTGCTTACGTTGCCTACGTCGTTATGCGCACAGGCGACGCGGTCCTGCGCCTGCCTGCGGGCACAGCAAAAAGCCGGTCCACCGTGAAGTGGACCGGCTTTGAGCAGCGAACCAGCAGTGGCCGCGCGCTAGCAGAGCGTCAGCGCGAGACCTTGCCGGCCTTGATGCACGAGGTGCAAGCGTTCACGCGCTTCGGCGTCCCGCCCACCACGGTACGAACGCGCTGGATGTTCGGGTTCCAGCGACGGGGCGTACGGCGGTGAGAGTGCGAGATGTTGTTGCCGAAGCCCGGCCCCTTGCCGCAGACGTCGCAGTTGGCAGCCACGGGTCACTCCAAAGACTTCAGATGCTCTTACGGATGATCCCGGCATGCCGGGATCAAGATCTAGGATCTGAGTGGCGGTGCCAGGAGGAAGGCCCGATCGGATCGGGCAACCGGAGCAGCATACAACGACTGCGTCCGTACAACGAAACTACCATGGCTGGCCCGGGGACCTGGCCCGGCCCTCTTCCGGTGGAGACCTGACCGGGGTCTACGCTGCGTCGGACGTTCGGCTGCTCAAGGAGGCGCAGGTGCCGCAGGTGCCGCAGAGACTGGACGCGTCCGCGGTGCGTGCATGGTGCGGCCTCGCGCTGCGGGCACTCGGCCGCGCGCGCGAGGAGATCGACGCGATCAACGTGTATCCCGTGGCGGACGGGGACACCGGCACCAATCTGTACCTGACCGTGGAGTCGGCGGCCGCGGCGGTCGAGGCCGTCTTCGCGGGTCATGCCGCACTTGCGGGCGGCAAAGAAGCCCCCGATGGCCAGGAAGCCCTCGACGGCCGGGAAGCCCTCGACGGGCACGAAGCCGTCGCCGGGCAGGCGGTCTCCCTCGGCCGGGCGCCCGAGGGGCCCGCCCTCGCCGACGCGGTGCACGCGATGGCACACGGCGCGCTCATAGGGGCCCGGGGGAACTCCGGGACGATCCTCGCGCAGCTCCTGAGGGGCATGGCCCAGGTGCTCGCCGCCGACAGTGACGCGACACACACCGATGAGCAGGGCCTGCGGCTCGCCCTCCGGCGCGCGGCCGATGCGGCCCGGCAGGCCGTCGTGCACCCGGTCGAGGGCACGGTCCTCACGGTCGCCTC
>NZ_JAPWHT010000013.1:0-51922 GCF_027270795.1 Streptomyces sp. ActVer | reverse complement strand
GTTGGGGGCAACCCCTCACGAGTTCGAATCTCGTATCCTCCGCCAGTGCCTCACCGGGCACGATGTCGAAGGGCCCCGCCGTTCGCGGTGGGGCCCTTCGTCGTGCGTGGTTGCAGTTTTGGTCTCAGTTGTTGTGATTGGACCGGGGCGGACTTTGGTGAACGGTGATCTGGTTCACCGTGACTGTGGCTTCCCCTCGGGGGGTTTGGTGGTCCAAGTGATGCGCGGTGGTACGACCCGCGCGCACAGGGGCCCAGTCAGCGCCGGCTTCGCACGCGGCGTTCGGCGGTGAGCGCCTGTTCCATCAGGCAGCCTGCGATCTCCTTGCGACGCCAGGAGAGGAGATCGACGGCACGATCGGGCGGAACCAGGCGCCGCGCTACCGTCTCGTGCTCCGGCCGCCACGGCCCGAGCTCGACCCGCGCCCACCAGCGGCTCTGGTAATGGCTCGTCGGCCCGGCCGGTGCCTGGGGATCCCACACGTGCTGGCAGGCGAGGTAACGACAGCTGGTCACCCTGGCACCCGCCTCCTCAGTACCTCGCGGACAAGGGTTTCGGCGGGATCTTCGCCAAGCTCGACCTGGCCGCCGGGGAGATTGACGAACCCGTCGCCGAGGACCACCAGCACGACCTGCCCGCCGGGCGTGAAGCAGATCCCGTATGTCTGGGTCACCAGCCGTAGCGGCGGACGCCAGCCCGGCGCCATCAAGGTGAAGACCGCGGGACGGTCGACCTCATCGACGGGCTGCGGGCCGACGCGCGGATCAACAGGACCTCCCGGGGCACCCGTCGCAGAAGCATCGTCGGAAGCAGCAGCGTCACGGTCGTCAGCCACGATTCCTCCGTCGCACGCGAGTTGACATCGCACACACTTCCCCTGCGGCTGCCTGTGGCCGGCCGTCGAGCACGGCACGGGCCGCCGACAACACGGTCACCCCGGGCTGCTCGCTGGTCGGCCTGGCCAGTATTGGCCAGGACCTTGGGACCTTGCGATGTCCTACGCCCCGAGGCCCCGCAGGTAAGCCGCCACGCGGTGCTTGCCGCCGTGCTCGGCCCAGCCGAGCGGGGTCGAGTCGTGCTCGGTGTCCTTGATCGTGGGGTCGGCTCCGAGTTCGATCAGCGTCCTGGCCGTGGCCACGTCGTCGTTCCAGGCCGCTTCGTGCAGCGGGGTGCTGCGGCGCAGGTGGTTCACGTCGAAGCCGAGCCCGGCGAGCAGCCGCACCGCCGCAGGCTTTCGCTGCTCGGCCGCACTGTTGATCAGCTCCGGGGACCGGTCAAGGGCTCGCGCCCTCAGCTCCGGGCCGAATCCGGCCACCGCGTCAGCGTCACCGCGCATACAGGCGGCGGTGAACGCGTCCATCTCATTCAATACCGCCGAGGCGCCCGCTGCGGCGAGGATCTCCGCGACCTCGGTGTGTCCGCGCAGGGCGAGCTCGTAGGGTGTGCGTCCGCCGTGCGCCGGATGCCCGCCGAGGCCGTCCACTTCGGCGCCGTGGGCGAGGAGCAGCCGGGTCCGCCGCGGGCCGCCCCGCAGCGCGGCGGTGGCCAGCTCGTCGCGCAGCATCTGCTGCGGGGACTGCAGCGTCGCGCCCAACAGGGCCTGCCACGGCCCGCCCTCGCCGCGGCCCAGGCCGAACTCCAGCAGCAGCTCAAGGTGGGTGGTGTCGTCCGAGAACGAGCCGCCGAGCCCGCGGTTGTACAGGGTCTGGCTGTCGTTGGGGTCCGCCCCGGCCTCCAGCAGCAGCCTGGCCAGCGCCAGGCTCTGCGGATGTGGTGGCTGGTCGTCCTCGCCGCCGCCGAAGGCGCCGGTGAGCGCGGTGAACGGCGAGGTCAGCCCGTCCCACAGGTATCCGGCGTTCGGATCGGCGCCGTGTGTGAGGAGGAGCCGGGCCGCCTCAACGGACCGGCCGGGAGCCTCAAGGCGCGCGTAGGCCAGGTACAGCAGTGGCTCCCACCGGAAGGGGCCGCCCTGGGTGCGGGCGAGGCGTGGGTTCCGGGCCAGCGCCTGTGCCAGCGCGTCGGCCGAGCCGGTGGCCGCCATGGTGAAGACGTTCGTGCCGGCCAGCTCCGGGTGTCGGCCCAGCAGCAGATCGGCCTCCCGGGTCCGGCCCGGGGTGTCCGCGCCGTAGGTGAGGCAGGCGAGCCGCAGGAACTCCTCCGAAGGATCGTCTATCACCTCGACCCGGTGCGGCGAGCGGGAATACCGCTCGACGGTGCCGATGTGTTCCTTCAGCCTGGGCCAGCTCACGAAGCCGTACATGCGGGCGGTGACGAGCTGCGCGTCGGACAGTTTGAGCGTCTGCGGCGCACGGGGATGGAATTCGGTGACCAGCTTGAGCGCCTCGGGCCATCCCGCCTTCACACACTGAAGCAGTGTCTTGGCCTGCTTGCGGAGCCGTTCGATGCTGGGGTTGTCGGGCAGGCAATGGATGGGCACAGGGGCCTCCCTTCCGTCTGCGCCTGGTGTCCGCATGATCAGGCCGGAAAAGAGGTCGGGCCGGGTCCTTCGATGAACATCAGGTGGGCTTTGCCCTTCCCGCGGACCGGACGCGCCCTGAGCGCAGGCCCACCCTACGCCGCCAGTCGCACGCCCGCGCAGGCTCTCCGCCACAGTGCGTGCGCGCCACGAAACCGCCGGTCGGCTGGAGCCGGACGCCGTGCACACGTACATGACCGGGGCCGGGATGCTGCTCTTCTTCCCACTCGGCTCGCCCGCCACCTGGCGGATGCTCGCCATGCGGTCGCCGGGTGCCCCGGCCGCCGGGGTCGGGCTGCGGCTCCTGCAGGGGATCGTCGACGAGTACACGGGTGACCGGCTCGTGTTGCGGGACCCAGTGTGGATGACCGACTTCCGGCTCCACAACCGCGGCGCCGCCCACTATCGCTCCGGGCCCTTCTTCCTCGCCGGGGATGCTGCCCACATCCACAGCCCGGCCGGCGCCCAGGGCATGAACACGGGCATCCAAGACGCCCTCAACCTGGGCTGGAAGCTCGCCCTCGTGTGCCGAGACAGGGCGCCGGATGAACTGCTGGACACGTACGAGGCCGAGCGCGCCCCGGTCGGCCGCAGTGTGCTGCGCTTCACCGACCGTGCCTTCACCATCGGCACCAGCAACAACCCCGTCATCCGCTTCGCCCGCACCCGACTCGCTCCGCGCCTGGCCCCGTTGGCGCTGCGCGCGAGCGGCCCGCGCGGGCTCGTCTTCCGCACGGTGTCGGAGCTGGGCATCCACTACCGGCGCAGCCCTGCCACCACCGCCGGTCGGCGGCCGGGGAGGAACGGTCCGCGTGCGGGCGACCGGCTGCCCGACCTGCCCCGCGGACTCCAGGCACGGACCGCCGGTCCGGGCTGGCACCTGCTCCTGTCCGGGCCGCCTGCGCTCTGGACCGATGAACAACTCGTCTCGGTCCTGAGTGGACGGCATGACCTGGTCAGCGTGCACCGGCTCGGCAAGGAGAGTCCGTGGCCGACGGTGGCCCACGGGCTCGTACGCCCTGACGGGTACCTCGCCTACGTCGCTCGCGGCACGCACCTGGAAGGGCTGCACGCGCACCTCGACCGTTGGCTCCACGCGCAGCACCCTTCATGATGTGCGCGCCCGCAACCGCGCGCCCCGCCCAGGAGGGGCCGATTGAAATCGTTGACACCGCGAACGGACCGTATGTGCGGCGCACGCCCTCTGCGCTGCCCCTGCCGTCCGGCGTGCCTGCCGTCCGGCGTGGAGCACAGCCCGACTTCGTCTTCCGGTCCGCCTGCGCCGGCAAGGGCTCCGGGCGGCGCAAGCTCGGCGACAGGCTGCTGCGGATCAAGGTGGCGCGGACCTGCCGCTGGGCCGGGCCCGACGAACGCCGGTGTCCCCGGTGCGGCGCTACTGGATGAGCGTGCGAGGGAGCCGGCCGGCAGCAGGAACGCCGCGAACAGAAGGAGCACGAGGTCAGCCACAGCGTTCCCCGCTGCCGTCGTCAGGTGGTGGTGGCAGGTGCGTTCGCGTTCGCGTGCTCGTTCTGGTCGGTGCGGAGCCAGGACAGGGCGGCTACGGCGATTCCTCCGCAGACGATGAAGACGTCGGCGAGGTTGAAGGTGGGCCACCAGCCGGTGTGCAGGTAGTCGGTGACGACTCCGTCGGCCGTGCGGTCGATCAGGTTGGCAGCGGCGCCGGCGAGGATGGCGGCGAGCGCCGCGGCGGTGGCCTTCGACGTCGGGGCCGTGCGCCAGGCGAACACGCCCACACCGGCGGTGATCAGGGCGGTGAGAGCGATCACCACCCAGGAGGGCAGGGTGTCGCCCATGGAGAAGGCGACGCCGGGGTTGTAGGCCAGGCGCAGTTGGGCGAAGCCGGGACCGATCGGCGCGTCGGCGAGGCTGTCCTTGGCCCAGGTTTTCAGGGCGAGGTCGAGTCCGGCCAGGGCGGCGGCGCCGGCCGCGAGGGCCGTGCGCCGCCTGGCTGCCGAGGACCCGCGGGGGGTGTGCTCGGGCATGGTTCAGACTCCTGCCGTCGCCGGGACGGGCTGCTCTGCCGCGACGGGTACTGGTGCGGGGGGAAGGGGGCGGGTGCGTCCGGCGCGGACGCCGTTGCCGATGACGACGATCTCGAAGAGCTCGTGGACGGCGACGACGGCGGCCAGGCCCATGACGCCGAAGGCGGACAGCGGGATGAGCAGGGTGATCAGGCCGAGGGACATCCCGACGTTCTGCAGCATGATCGCGCGGGAGCGGCGGGCGTGGTCGAGGGCCTGGGGCAGGTGGCGCAGGTCCTCGCCCATCAGTGCGATGTCCGCGGTTTCGATGGCGACGTCGGTGCCCATGGCGCCCATGGCGATGCCGGTGTCGGCGCTGGCCAGGGCGGGTGCGTCGTTGATGCCGTCGCCGACCATGGCGACTGGACGCTGCTCACGCAGGGCACGGATGAGGGTGGCCTTGTCCTCGGGGCGCAGGTCGGCGTGGACCTCGGTGATGCCGGCCTGGGCGGCCAGGGCGGTGGCGGTGCGCTGGTTGTCGCCGGTGAGCATGGCCACGGTGTAGCCGGAGCCGTGGAGGCGGGCGACGACCTCGGCGGCCTCCGGGCGCAGTTCGTCGCGTACGCCGATGGCACCGATGAGGTGTCCGTCGTACTCGACGAGGACGGCGGTGGCGCCCATGTTCTGCAGGGCGGTGACGTCCTCATCGAAGCTGCCGGGCTCGATCCAGCCAGGCCGTCCCAGGCGGGCGGGGCGGCCGTCGACGGTGCCGGTCAGTCCGGCGCCGGTGACCGCCTCCACCCCGTCCGCCTGCGGGTGTTCGGGGGCGGCGGCCAGGATCGCGCGGGCCAGGGGGTGTTCACTGCGGGCCTCCAGCGCGGCAGCGATCTCAAGGACCCGCTTCTCGCTGCGGCCGTCGGCGGAGACGGTGCGGATGACGGTGGGCTCGTTGCGGGTCAGGGTGCCGGTCTTGTCAAGCGCGACGGCGCGGATGCGGCCGAGAGCTTCGAGGGCGGCGCCGCCCTTGACGAGGACGCCCAGGCGGCTGGCGGCGCCGATGGAGGCGACCACGGTGACAGGGACGGAGATCGCGAGCGCGCACGGGGAGGCGGCGACCAGGACGACTAGGGCCCGTTCGATCCAGGTCTGCGGGTCGCCGAGGATGCTGCCGGTGACGGCGATGATCGCGGCGAGGATCATGATGCCGGGCACCAGCGGCTTGGCGATCTTGTCGGCGAGGCGCTGAGCCTGGCCCTTGCGGGACTGCTCGGCCTCGACGATCTTCACGATGCGGGCCAGGGAGTTGTCCGCGGCGGCGGCGGTGACCTCGACCTCCAGCACGCCGGTGCCGTTGATCGACCCCGCGTACACCGCGCCGCCCTCGCCCGCCTCGACGGGGACGGACTCGCCGGTCAGCGCGGAGACGTCGAGTGCGCTGCGGCCGGAGCGGATGGTGCCGTCGGTGGCCACGCGCTCACCGGGCTTGACCAGGAGCACATCGCCGATCTTCAAGGTGGCCGGGTCGACGGTGACCTGGGCCCCCTCGCGCAGCACGGTGGCCTCGCTGGGCACCAGGTCCAGCAGGGCGCGCAGGCCGCGGCGGGTGCGGGCCAGAGAGTACTCCTCCAGACCCTCGCTGATGGAGTAGAGGAAGCCAAGCATGGCCGCTTCCTCGACCTGGCCCAGGACGACGGCTCCGACGGCGGCGATGGTCATCAGCGTGCCGACGCCGATCTTGCCCTTGGCCAGGCGGCGCAGGGTGCCGGGCACGAACGTCCAGGCGCCCGCGGCCAGTGCTAGTGCGTTCAGGACGAGTTCGACCGTTTCCGGGCCGTCGGCCAGGCCGGTGACGAAGCCGGCCAGCAGGAACACTCCGGCGACCGCCGCCCACTGCAGCTCGCTGACCTGCCAGATCTTTTCCGGTGCCGACTCCTCGGCGTCGTCACTGGTGCGCGGCTCGTCGCCGCTGCATCCGCAAGCGTCACCCATTGCGCAGTCCTTCGCTCTCGTTGCCGGCCGCGGCGCGGCCGTAGTTCGGGCACAGCTCGACGGACTCGCCAGTCGCGGCCAGCAGTCCTTCGGCGGCGGCCAGCAGGTCCATCAGTTCGGGGCGGGCCAGGAAGTACCACGACGAGCGTCCCTCGGGGCGCGAGTCGGTCAAGCCGCACTCGCGCAGGCACGCGAGGTGCGAGGAGACAGTCGACTGCGCCAGGTGCAGCTCGGTGCTCAGGTCCACGACTCGGGCCTGGCCGACGGCCAGTCGCCGCATGATCGCCAGTCGTGTGGGATCCGCCAGACCGCGGAAGAGTGCCGCCGCGGCACCCAGTTCGGCGCGCGGTTCGGTGGCCGCGCCCCCTCTATTCATCGCCATGCGGCGATGATAGCGTGTCTCGCAATTGATCGGTATTCTTCGATGACATCGGACTTTACCGCTACCGATGTGTTTGGGGGTTGCGATGGTGCGAACAGAGAGCGCGAAACGCTGGTGGGCGCTGGCGGCACTCGGGCTGGGCGTGCTGACCCTGGGCTTCGACATCACGATCATGAACGTGGCGCTGCCCACGATCGCCACCGAACTGTCGGTGGGCACCGATGCGCTGCAATGGATGGTCAACGCCTACGTCCTGGTGCTCGCCGGACTGATGCTCGCCTGTGGGGCACTGGGGGACCGCTACGGGCGCAAGCGGCTCATCCTGATCGGCCTGCTGGTGTTCGGGATCGCCTCGGCGGTCGCGGCCTGGGCCGACTCGGCGGGCCTCGTCATCGCCGCCCGCGCGCTGATGGGTGTCGGCGGGGCGATCCTCATGCCGATCGCGTTCGCCGTGGTGGCCGTCCTGTTCGCGCCCCACGAGCGGGGCAGGGCGATCTCGGTCCTGGTGATGGGGCTCGGGGTGGGCATCCCGCTCGGACCGATCATCGGCGGCTGGCTGCTGGAGCACTTCTGGTGGGGATCGATCTTCCTCATCAACGTGCCGATGGTCCTGCTCGGACTGGTCGCGATCGCGTTCCTGCTGCCGGAATCCCGAGACCCCGCCCCACCGCGGCCGGACGCGGCCGGCGGGCTGCTGTCCACCCTGGGACTGGTGGTCCTGGTCTACGGGCTGATCGAAGCGCCGGGCCGCGGCTGGGGCGACCCGCTGGTGCTGGGCGCACTCGCGGCAGGCGCGATGCTGCTCGCCGTGTTCGTACGGTGGGAACTGCGCACCGCGGAACCGATGATCGACCTGCGGCTGTTTCGCCGGCCGCAGTTCCTGTGGGGCAGCATCGCCGGGGTCCTGGTCACCTTCGGCCTCCTCGGCCTGTTGTTCGTGGTGCCCCAGTACCTGCAATTGGTGGAGGGCTTCGACGCGTTCGGGACCGGCCTGCGGCTGCTGCCCCTGATCGGCGGTCTGGTCGTGGGGGCGCCTGCGGGAGAGAGGCTGGCCGCCCGGGCCGCCTATCGCGCCCCGGTCTCGCTCGGCCTGTTGCTGGTGGCCGGAGGGCTGGCCGTCGGCGCGGCCACCGAGGTGGGCTCCGGCTACGGGTTTGTGGCCGGGTGGCTGGCGGTGGTGGGCCTGGGGACCGGGATGGCTCTCTCGCCGGCGATGGAGGCGGTCCTGGCCGCTCTGCCGCCGGATCGGTCCGGATCCGGCACCGCCATCACCATGACCCTGCGCCAGGCCGGAGGGGCCCTCGGCGTCGCCGTGCTCGGCAGCCTCCTCGCCCAGGGCTACACGGACAGGCTGGCCGTCTCCCAACTGCCCGGCCCGGCCGCCGAGGCCGCGCGCGACAACATCGCCGGCGCCCTGGCCGTCGCCGAGCGCCTCGGCCTGCCCGCCCTTGCCACTTCAGCCCGCGACGCCTACGTGCACAGGATGGCCCTCGTTCTGACCACCACTGCTGCCATCGCCCTGCTCAGCGCGGTACTGGCCGCACTGTTCCTGCCTGGTCGCCCAGTCCGGTCCGCCGACGCTCCGGTGGAGCGGAGCACGGTCTGACACACCTCAGTCACGCCCCAACCAGAAAGATGGGTGAGCACCCCATGCTGATGAACCGAGCCGAGACCCTGGTCGTCAACAGCCCGCCCCGCCGGTGGCTGCAGCGCCTGTACGAGGCACCGCTCCTGGCCCGGCTCGGCGGACGGACCGCCGGGGTCCGCGCCGCCGAGATCGGCTGCGGATCCGGGTACGGCACGAAGCTGATCCTGGACACCTTCGGCGCCGCGAGCGTTGACGCCGTCGACCTGGACCCCGCCATGATCGAACGGGCCCGACGCCGGTTGACCGCATACGGCGACCAAGTCCGGCTCGCGGTCGGCGACGCCACCGACCTGCGCAGCGTCTTCGACGCCGAAGACGGCACCTACGACGCGGTGTTCGACTTCGGCATCGTCCACCACATCCCCGCATGGCGAGACGCCGTCGCCGAAGTCGCAAGGGTGCTCCGGCCCGGCGGCAGGTTCTACTTCGAGGAGGTCACCGCTACCGCCCTGGCCCGCCCCACCTACCGGGCCCTGTTCGACCACCCCGCCAAGGACCGGTTCACCGCGGGCGAGTTCCTGGCCGAACTGCCCCGCCATGGGCTGCACATCGGGGAACAGTGGCGTACTCGCATCGGGGCCGACTACCTGCTCGGCGTCGCCGAACGCAACTGACCCGTGCCGATCGCCGAGTGCGGCCGACCCGACGATCGACTCTTTGGATGCCGAGCACCAGAATGTCACCTTCGGTTCACCAGAGGCTGTTGGTCTGGGCTTCGCTGGCACCCGCCCTCCCGCTTCCTCAGGAGTCACTCGCATGCACAGACCGTCCCGCCGCCACCTCACGGTCGCCACCGCTCTGGTCGCCGCCACCGCTGCCGCCGTGGTCGTCACGACCGCCGCCGGTGCCTCCGACACCCAGCAGCAGGCCCAGAACGCTGTCAAGGGCGGGAAGGCGAAGAACGTCATCCTGCTGATAGGCGACGGCATGGGCGACTCGGAGATCACCCTCGCCCGCGACTACACCGTGGGCGCAGGCGGCCGCCTGAACATGGACAAGTTCCCGATGACCGGCGCCTACACGACGTACGCCGTGCACGCGGACGGCACCCCGGACTACGTGACCGACTCCGCCGCCAGCGGCAGCGGCTGGGCCACCGGCACCAAGACCGTCAACGGCCGCATCTCCAAGACGCCCGGCACGGACAAGGCCGTCCCGACGATCCTGGAACTCGCGCAGAAGAACGGGTACGCGACCGGCAGCGTGACCACCACCGAGCTCACCGACGCCACCCCGGCCGTCCTCGCCTCGCACGTCAGCGACCGCTCCTGCCAGGGCCCGGCCGACGTGGCCAAGTGCACGAGCGACACCATCGCGGCCGGCGGCCCCGGCTCCATCGCCGAGCAGTCCGTCAACCACAAGGTCGACGTGCTCCTCGGCGGCGGCAAGCAGCGTTTCGACCAGAAGGTCACCGACGGCAAGTACAAGGGCCTCACGGTCACCGAGCAGGCCCAGAAGCTCGGTTACCAGGTCGTCACCGACTCCTCCGGGCTGAACAGCGTCAAGGCGGGCAAGCCGGTCCTCGGTCTCTTCGCCAGCGGCAACGTTCCGGTGGAGTGGACCGGCAAGGCGGCGGCGGCCGGCGGCACCGACCCGCAGCGGTGCGTCACCTCCAACCCGAACCGCCCGGCCACGACCCCTAGTCTGGCCGACTCGGCGACGAAGGCGATCCAGCTTCTCGAGGCCAAGCAGAAGCAGCGCAAGAGCGAGCAGGGCTTCTTCCTGCAGATCGAGGGCGGCTCGATCGACAAGCAGGACCACGCCGCCGACCCGTGCGGCCAGATCGGCGAGACCGCCGCCTTCGACCGCGCCGTCAAGGCCGCCCGCGCCTACGCCGCCAAGCACCCCGACACCCTGGTCGTCACCACCGCCGACCACGGCCACACCAGCCAGATCGTCCCGCTGGAGGCCACCCCGCCCGGCCTCTCCTCGACCCTCGTCACCAACGAGGGCCAGCAGCTGAAGGTCAACTACTCCACCAACACCCCGGGCCAGTCCCAGGAGCACACCGGCACCCAGGTCCGTATCGCCGCGCAGGGCCCGCAGGCGTACCGCGTCCTCGGCGTCACCAACCAGACCGACCTGTTCACCACCGTCCGCGAGGCACTGCGCCTGCGCTGATCGCCGTGAGCCGTGGAGGCCGAGCGAGGGGGAGACCGACTACCGGTCTCCTCCTCTCTACGAGTCCGTAAAGGGCGGTGGGCCGCACCGGTCCCGGTGCGGCCCACCCATTTCAACAGCGACTACCGTTCATCGCCGTCGCCGTACTTACTTGGATCCTTTGCGCGATCCACAGCCTGTGCGCAAGCCGCAGCAAAGGCCGCCGCCACAGCTCCTTCATCTGTACCGCTCGCCCGAACGTCGATTTCCCCTCCCAGCCGACGAACGGCGTTCCAGCGCACGACCTGATCGGTGTAGAGGTCCGTCTCGAACTCCCAGACGTCCACCGACCATTGATCAGGGCGAACCGTGGACTCACGCGCCCCGCCAGGCAGGAAGACCGCGTGGGCGTGATGCACGACGCGGCGGTCGGGGAGACGGTCGCGGACGGCGCTCAGGCCACCAAGGCCCTCCCGCTCCCACTTCCGCCGGTCCCACTCCTCCACCTCGGCCGTCTGCCCTGGCCGTTCGGAGCGCCAACGGCCCACGAGGAAGTCGGCGTGCCCACGATCGCGGAAGGGGACGAGGTGCGCGCCTGCGCGAGCGACGTAGACCAACAACCCAGCAGGAGCGTGGTCCTCTTCGGTGCCCTCTTCTCCTCCGCCAGCGGCCATAGGCCACAGCAGCCCGCCGACCTTGGCGGCCGTATCCCTCAGAACGCGACCGGTCAGGTGCTGGTATCGGCGGCGCATCCGGGCGGAGTTGCCGGGCTCCCAGCCCATGATCCGGTCCACCACGGCGTCGGGGACGCCGAGGATGAGCAGGCAGGTCGCGGCAGTGTGGCGGGCGTCGTGGAGGCGGCCGTCGCGGACCTCGGCAGCCTTCAACAAGTCCTTCCACCTGTGGTAATCGGTGTTGGGGTTGAGCGGCTCGCCGGTCGGCGAGGTGAACACATACCCCTTCTCGACCCACAGGTCGCGGGCGAGGGCTCGCTCGCGGGCCTGCTCCTCCTTGTGCTGCTGGAGCAGCTTCAGCAGCTCCTCGGGGACACCGATCGGGCGCTTGCCCGCCTTCGACTTCGTCCCCTTGGTCTCCTTACGGATGTTGACCTTCTGCGGGCAGTACCCGGGCTTACGGCCGCAGCGATTGCCGCAGCCGTGCTTGTAGCGGGGCCGCAGGCGGCTCTGCCGTACGCGGATCACACCGGTATCGAAGTGGACGTCTTCCCACGTCAGGCCGAGAACCTCGCCCTGGCGCAGGCCGAGTGCGAGGGCGATGACCCAGCGGGCGGTGTTGCGGTGCTTCTCGGCTTCGAGGAGCAGGCGCTGGACCTCCTCGATGGTGTACGGCTCGACCTCCTCTTCCTCCAGCTTCGGCGCCTTGGCGATCGAGACGGGGTTGAGGGTGATGTGCCGCCGCCGTACGGCCTCGTTGAGGGAGGTGTTCAGGGTGCGGTGGGCCTGGTGCGCGGTGCCGGCGGCGTTGCCGGCCTCCTGCATCGTCTTGTAGAGCCGCTCGATGTGCTCGGGTTCGAGCTTCTCCAGGCGATGGGCTCCCAAGCCGGGGATGAGGTGGCGGTAGACGGCGACCCGGTAGCCGTCGATCGTGTACTCGCCGACGCTCGGCGCGGCGATGTTCTCCACCCAGTGCGTGAGCCAGGTCTGCACCGTCCAGCGCTGGCCGGCCTTGCGGACGCTGCCGCCGTCGCGCTGGCGTTCCAGCTCGCGTACGACCTTGGTGATCTCGGCGCGCGTCTTGCGGCTGGCGTGGCGGCGGTCGGGGCTGCCGTCGTCCTTGACGCCGACGGTAACGCGGCCGTGCCAACGGCCGTCCTTGCCGAGGTAGATGGTGGAGGCGCCGTTGGGCTGCCGGGACGTGCGGGGCTTCTTCGGCTGTGTCATGTGCGCCCCGCTCAGGCCGCGGCGCCGAAGTCCGAGGTCCGATAGCGGCGGGCCAGGAATTCTCCGACCGCCTCGGCGGGTATGCGGCGCAGGCTGCCGATCTTGACGGAGCGGATCTCGCCGGACGAGACGTACTCGTACATCTTCGTGCGGCCGATGCCGAGACGGCGGGCGGCCTCCTCGACGGTGAGCCCGACGAGGGTGGGGTCACCGGGTACGTCGTCCCGCTCGGGCATCAGGGCGCGCAGGGCTCCCTCGGGGATGCCGAGCAGCTGGGCGATCTGGGTCACGGGCAGGGGGAACTCGGGCAAGAGGGCTCCTCACCCCGGTCACGTACGGAGCGCCAACTCCGGTCGGACCGGTCGTGGTGATGTGGGTGGTGGTTGGGCGGTTGCGCAGACGCGCGAAGGTGCCGCAGGGGGAAGCCCTGGGTGTTCCAGCACCGAGGGCTTGGCGGCAGGTGGGCTACTCGTCGACGTCAGCGTCGGCGGCAGCCGACGGCTGGTAGGCATCCCCGAGCCAACGGGTCAGCCGGGAGCGGGCTCCCTTGTGGCGGTGGAAGTCGCCGTTGGAGGCCGCGTCCAGTTCAACGGCCAGCATGTTGCGGACCATGGCGTCCTGGTCCGGGTTGGCCTTGGTGTACTCCCGGAGCTGGTCCTGGATGGCGTCCATGGACTTGCCGAGGGAACGCCATTCCTTCCACTGCTCGACGTACTCGCCGATCAGCCGGCGGATGATCGGGTTGGCCATCTGCCCTGGCGGACTGGACAGTTCGTCGAGGGTCATGTCGAAGACCTTGCAGAAGCCGAGCGCCTCGTCGGTGTTGACGCGGCGGCGCGGCTTGCCGCTCTCGATGCGCCAGATCGCGGACTGGCCGATGGGGTGGCCGACCTCGGCCATCTTCTCCGCCAGGGTGACCGAGCTCCAACCGCGCGCTTCGCGCTCCAGCTTCACGCGCTCGGCGATGTGGTCCTCGACCGGTGGCCGCGCGTTCGTGGCGCTCGCGTCGTCTTCGCCCTTGCCGCTGGCCATCTTCACCTCCTCGTCGTGCGGGTCTGCCGTACAGCTGCGGCCTAGGGTGAACCAGTTAACATCATTTGGAAGCCGAATGCAACTAGACGTCTCCCAAATGCTCGGGGTAGACTTATGGAGTCCGGCGGTGAACGCGGCTGGACAAGCAGAAACCCCCGGTGCTGGAACACCGGGGGCGAAGCGGAAACCCTCACAACCGCCCAACCATGACGATCTGGACCGGTGGCCGGAGTTGGCGCTCCATGTGGCCTGCCGGGAGAGGAGTCCTATTGACCCAGAGTACGGGTCACATGCACGAGATGCCATCGCACGTCGGATACGGCCCCACGCTGTCTCCGGGCGAGTCTGCGCAGGCTCCTTTCAACCTGGAGGCCGAGAGCGCGGTGCTCGGCGCCTGCATGCACGACAGCGACGTCATCGACACGGTCCGGCCCATCCTGGGCGACGACGCCTTCTATCGGCCCGCGCACGAGACGGTCTGGCGTGCGCTGCTCGCCCTGCACCGTGAGGGCAGGCCGACCGACCCGATCGTCCTCAGCGAGCTGCTCCAGGAGCAGGGGGACTTGAAGCGTGTCGGCGGAGCCGTCTACCTGCACCAGCTCGCCGGTGCGCTCTACGACGCCGGTAGCGCGGAGCACCACGCGGAGATCATCCGCAAGAAGGCCGATCTCCGCCGCCTGCACGCCTCCGCCGTGCGAACCGTCCAGCGCGCCCAGGAGCCGGGCGCCGACCCCGACGAGATACGCAGCGAGATCGAAGCGGAAGTCCGCGCCGAGCGCGAGCGCGCTCTCGCTTCGGGACAGGGTCGCCTGTCCCGCTTCGCCGTCGACGGATGGATCTTCATCACGGAGACCGGCGCGAGCGCCGAACCCCTGTGGGGAACGCGCGACAAGACGGTCTGGGCACCGGGCGAGAGCCTAATGATCGTCGGCGCACCCGGGGTCGGCAAGACCACCCTGGCCCACCAGGTGGTCTTCGCCCGGCTCGGCCTGTCGGAGACGGTCCTGGAGATGCCGGTCGCGCCCAGCAGGCGGGTGCTCTACCTGGCCATGGACCGCCCGAAGCAGATCGCCAAGGCCATGGCACGTCGGGTCTTCGAGACCGACGAGAAGATCCTGCGCGACGGGCTCGTCGTCTGGCAGGGCCCGCTGCCCGCCAGCCTGGACAAGGAGCCCGACCTCCTCGCCGATCTCGCCGCCGCCCACCGGGCCGACACCATCGTGATCGACAGCCTCAAGGACGCCGTCAGCACGATGGTCGACGACAGCCTCGCGGTCGCCTTCCACAACGCCCGCAATCGCGCCCTGCGAGGCGGCGTGGAGATCCTGGAGCTGCACCACCAGCGCAAGGCCACCGCCGACGCCCCGCGCGGTCAACGCCCCAGCCTGGACCAGGTCTACGGCTCCACCTGGTACGTCTCCGGTGCAGGCAGCGTCCTGTTCGTCACCGGCAAGGCCGGCGACCCCGCCGTCACCCTGCACCACCTCAAGACCCCCACCGGGGAGATCGGCCCGCTGGACGTCACCCACGACCACGTGCGCGGCACCACCACGGTCGACCCCAGCAAGGACCCCGCCGTTCTGCTCCGCAACGCCGCGAACGGGCTGACCGCCCGAGAGCTGGCAGCCGCCCTGATCGGCGGCGACCCCGACCGCGCCGACGTGGAGAAGGCACGACGCCACCTGGGCCGCCTCGTCGACAGCGGCCTGGCCACCAAGGCCGACGGGATCGCCGGAGGTGCCGGAGGCGGGCAGCAGACCCGCTACTACGCCTCCGCACGCCACCTCACCGCCGTCGGCTGAGCCCCACAGGTCGTCGCGAAGCGATCACGCGACCGTACACGCGGCCCACTCGCTCAGACGCCGCCGTGAACCGCTCACAGCGCGCACGCTCACCGCAAAACTGCAGGTCAAGCGATCACGCGAGCGTCCACGCCGTACACGCGCCCAGGCGATCACGCGCGGGGCCCCCTTTAGAAGGGGGCCCGCGTGTACGCCCTCTCCGTGAACGCCTCTCATTCCCTCCCTTTCCTCCCCTTGGAGACCGTCTGCATGACGCTCGGCAGCACCGCACAAATAAGCGCCGACAGCGGCACCATGCCGCTCCTGCCTGACTGGACCACCTCGTCTGCGGCCGGCGTAGTCCTGCTCCTCGTCGTGGCCCTGCTCGCTGGATGGCTGCTGCGCCGACGCAACCGGACGCCCGGTGCCGGGCAGCGACGTGGCACAGCCGCCATCCCGGTTGCCGCCGTCGCCGCGATCGGCTGCACCGCCTACAGCGCGGACACCAGCTGGCGGTTCGCTGCCGACTACCTCGACATGGGCAGCGCCATCGAGCGCGCCGCGATGTTCGCCGCCGCCGAACTCGCCCTGTTCGCCACCGCGCTGATGGCTCGGCAGAACCTCAACGGCCCGAAGCAGGCGCCCGGCCTGCCCGGCACCCTCACCTGGGTGATCACCGCCGTCCAGATCGTGCCCGCCTACGCCGAGTCCGGCCCGGTGGGCGGCACCGTGCGGGCCTTTGTCGGCCCGGTCCTGGCGGCGATGCTCTGGCATCTGGCCATGGGCATCGAACTGCGCAGCCGCAGCCCGCACGCCGATTCCCGCAGCCTGACCGCTGTCCTCGCCCGACAGATGCGGGAACGGCTGCTGGCCCGCCTGGGGATCGCCGACCGGGACGCGGACGCCGCCCGGATCATCCGCGAGCGCGCCCTCGACCGGGCCGTCACCCTGATACTCCGGGCAGAGGCCATGACGCCCGAACGGCGTGCCAAGGGGCGAGGCCGGCGCCTCACCCTCCGTCTGCACCAGGCCCTGGAGCAGGCCGACGTCGACGGCGACAAACGCCAGGACGAGCTGCTGCTGCGCAAGCTCGCCACTCGGCAACAGGCCCTCGCTCTGGCCTCCATTCCCCTACCCCGGCGCTGGCCCACCCTCACCGCGGGCACGCCGAGCGGCTCCACGCCTGCCCGCCCGCGCGTCACAGCGACGAGGCGGGCAGCGAATCCGGGCCGCCCGCCCGAGAACGATGCGGGCGATGACACGGCCCACCGGGCTGCCCACCCGGAGCCCGAAAACCGCCCGCGCCGGCCCGCCCGCACCACCACGAGCCGGGAACCGAAACCGGGCGAGGAAGAGCCCGATGCCGATCCGGGCAAGGCCGCACGGGCGAAGCCGAACCGCCCGGGCCCCAAACCGCGCGCGACACGGGAAGTTCTCACCACCTACGCCCATCGCATCCACGGCAAGACCGGACGCCTCTCCCGCGACCTGCTGGAGGACACCGTTCGCGAGGACGGCTACAGCGTCGCCAGCGACACTGCCGGAGAGGTCGTCCGCACCGTCAAGGCCGAGCTGAAGGCCGCTCCCGCCGGCCACCCCCGCTGAACCCGCTCCCCCCACAACACCCAAGGAAGACCGTCGAATGCACGACTCGCACCACGAACTGCCCACCAGCCAAAAGGAGATGACTACCGCAGCCATGTCGGGAGCAAGTTGTACCGGAAGCGATGCTTCCGGAGTTCCCGCCCCGAGGGTGGCGGGAACAGCCCGGCGCCAGGGGGCACCGGGCAGTCAGGCTGCGACCGAGGGCGGACCGCAGCAGGGAGGATGGCGGCAGGCCGAGGCCGTGTCGACCAGACGTCAGCGTGCCCGTCTGCCGAAGTCACGCAAGCGACTGAAGCAGCCGAGCTGCCGTATGAACGACACCGAGTTCAAGCGATTCACCGCCGCCGCCGCGCACTGCCAGATGTCCAACGCCGCCTTCCTCGCCTACGCCGCCGACAAGGCCGCTCGCGACCTGAACCGCACCGCCGCCGAGATCGCCACCGAACGAGAGGTCATCAACGAGCTGTTCGCCGCTCGCCGGCACCTGGGCCGCATCCACAGTCTGTTCAACCAGGTCGCCAAGGCCCTCAACTCCGGTGCCGACGCACCCCACCTGGACGCTGCGGCTGAGGCCGTGCGCAGCGCCGCCCGCCGCATGGAGGACGCCGCCGATGCCCTACTCGCCCACCGAGACGGCAGTGCCCCGGCGTGATCCCCAGCATCCACAAGCGCGGCAGCGAGACCATCGGGCTGATCCGCTACCTCTACGGCCCCGGCACCGAAGAGGAGCACATCGACCCTCACCTGGTGGCCGCCTTCGACCCGCTCACCCCCGACCCCGGCCGCGACCCGAAGACCACCTACGAACAGCTTCAGCGCCTGCTCGACCAGCCCGTCAACACCCTGCCCGTAGACAAGCGCCCCGAGAAGCACGTGTGGCATCTGTCGGTGCGGGCTGCCCCGGAGGACCCGGTCCTGTCCGACGAGGACTGGGCGGCCATCGCCCGCCGCATGGTCGCCGCCACCGGCATCGCCCCCGACAGCGACGAGCAAGCCTGCCGGTGGGCCGCCGTCCGCCACGCCGACGACCACATCCACATCATCGCCACCCTCGTCCGCGACGACGGCCGCCGACCCCGTCGGCACAACGAGGCCCGCCGCGCCCAGGCCGAATGCCGCCGTATCGAAGCCGACTACGGGCTACGCCGCGTCGCGCCCGGGGACGGCACCGCCGCCAAGCGCCCCACGAGCGCCGAACGCCACAAGGCGGAGCGCGAGGGTAGGGAGCAGCCGGCGCGCGAGGAGCTGCGGGAGACCGTACGGCGGGCAGTGGCTGGAGCGACGAGCGAGGAGGAGTTCTTCGACCGGCTGGCCGCCGCCGGCCTGCTGATCCGCAAGCGCGTCGCGCCCTCCGGCGACCTGCTCGGCTACAAGGTCGCCCTCCCGGACAACCGCAATGGCGAGAAGGAGCCGGTGTTCTACGCGGGCTCCACCCTCTCGCCCGACCTGTCCCTGCCCCGCATCCGCAAACGCTTCTCCGGCGATAGCGATGCCCCCAGTCAAAGCGACAGCACACCGTCCGCCCGGTTCTCCGGCCCGGCTGCAGCATGGCGAAGTGCTGCCACCGCGGCGTGGCACGCACTGCTGATCATCGACAACGGTGAGGACGGCCAGGTGGCCGCGCACATCGCGGCAGCCGGCGAGGTCCTGGACGCACTCGCCAAGACCTCGGCTGCCCACACCCGCGATCAACTGCGCGAGGCAGCCTTCGTGTTCGAGCGGGCCACCCGCTCCCACATCAAGGCCGAGCGCGGGCACGATGGCGCCCTGCGCCAGGCCGCCCGCGACCTCGTCTACAGTGGGCCGGCGCTCGGCCGCGGGGAGGACGGCGCCACCACCGCGATGGCGATCGACATGCTGTTCTTCCTCGTCACCGCCACCGCCCACTGGCACGCGAAGAAGACCCATGCCCAGCAGGCCACCGCCGCCCACAAAGCCGCCGAACACCTGCGCACCGCCTACCACGCCGCCGCCGACGCCCCGTTGGGCGTGCTGTACCAGCGAGGCCGGCGCCTGTCCCAGCCCCTGCGCCAGAAGCAAGCCGCCCATCTTCGGGCGGCCGTGCCGGAGCTGGCCGAGCAGATCCTGGCCGAGCCGGGCTGGCACGCCTTGGCGGCCACCCTTGCCGATACCGAGAGCGCCGGCCACGACCCGGCCGCGCTCCTGGACAAGGCTGCCGGGCGGCGGGAGTTGGGCACCGCCGATTCGATCAGCGACGTGCTGGTGTGGCGGCTACGCCGCCTGGCCGACCTGCCCGCCGACGCGACCACGATGCCCGACCACATCCCCGCTGTGGCCAAGGGAAGCGGGCGCGTTGTCTCGTCCGCCCCGAACCGAGATGACCTGCCCCGCAAGACGCGGTGATGCAGGCGACCATCGCGTCGAAGATCTCCCAACCCGGGAGGCGATGACACACCCATCATGACAGGTCAGAGGTCGTTTTCGTAGGACGAACGGCACAGGCCACCAGGCTTGTTCGGCCCTCGCCGAGACACCCAGAATCTCCGCTATGAATCACTCGGGGAAAGTCGATCAGGACGACATATTGCGGGCGCGGAACATACTTCTCGCGTCGGGACGCCGCACTCCACGCGAGGAAGTCGACGCCTACCGGGTGCTCGCCCAGGTCAGCCCCGCCGCCTATCTGCCCCGCCTGGCCAGAGCCCTGCAACGCCTGAGCTACGACACCGGCTCCGGCAAACGCCATGCGGCCTGTCTCGCGCTGCGCGAGGAGGCGGTGGCCGCGGCGCGGGCCGTCGATCCGGCCGAACCTGCCCGTGCGGATCTTCTGTACGAGGCACTCGACACCTGCCAGAGAGAGCTGTACACCCTGGGCCGGCGCGCCGAAGGGCTCGCCATGCGCGCCGAGATGCTCGCCATCGGCCGGGCTCAGGCCGAACTATCCGGAAACCCTGCGGTCACGGGGCTGAGTAACTGGGCTGCCGGTCTCTCCGAGGAAGGCCGCTTTGCCGAGGCTGCCGATGCCCTGACCGAGTGGGTCGCGGCGATCCTGCCCAACGGGCCCGCCGAGGGGGCGCTCGCCTGGTCACTCCTGGAGTGGATCGCCGCTCTCCATGACGCGGGCCGGTCCGGTGAGGCACTCGCCGCGTTCGAGACACTCGTCAGCATGGAAGCGGTCGAGGCCGCGAACGACCGCGGCCCGATGGCCTGCCATCTCTACTCGCTGATCGGGTACGCACAGATGCTCGACGCCCGCGGCCGAGGCGAGCAGGCGGCTGCCGTACGCCAAGAGGCACTCGCCGTGCTGACGGAGTTGGCCGCCACCGGTGAGCGCAAGTCCTGGAGCGGCTACCAGGCGTCCTATTGGGCGGTGCTGCTTTCCTTCTCCGGCGCCGACAGCGAGCAGCCGACGTCCGGTGGACCACGTCCCCCTTCGGGGGCGACGCCCATGCGGTGGTCCCCCGATGCCAAGCAGCGCTACTTCGACAGCCGCATCGCTCTGCGTGAGGAGGTCGACACCCTTGCTCCCCGAGCCACAGAAGATCCGGACCAGCACCTGGCCGAACTGGTCCGGCTGCACCGCGTCCTCACCGTCCGCTCCGCCGTCTACTGGGAGTACCGCACCCATCTCTTCGCGGAGCGTGTGCGCCCCCTGTTCGATGACGCAGTGGGCCTGGCTCGCCGACTGAGCCAGCACAACCCGGCAGACGGAACCCCAACACTGGCCAAGATCCTGATAGACCGATCGACCTTCCACACCGCCGCCCGCGAGTACGGGCCCGCCCTCGATGACTTCCGCCGAGCCCTGAGCTACCTGGGGGAGGCCAACTAACGCGGGCCACCCGACGTCCGCATCAGGACTCATACACACGAGCAGCTCGCGCCGGGCCGAGGAAGACCAGCCACCATTCATGAATTGGCGCAGTGAACCGCGCCCGTGCGTCTCTACGTCATCGATCAGTGTTTCCCCTCTCGACGGAACGACTTCAGCGGGATACCTGCATGGGAACGCGCCGCTGGTTCCGCGCCCCTCCGGGACAGCCCCTTCGAGGAGCGACGGGCGGGCATCGATTCCGGCCACCCCTGGAGTGCTCCGGCTGGCCCACTGCTCGTCGCCCCAACCCCGGCCGCTTAAGGTCAACTTCCATACGTCTGGCAAGTTTCGGCAAGTTCCTCGCTCCAAGACCCAGCCGCGGGCAAGCTCTGGCACAGAGATCGTTACCGGCATCCGAGGAGGACATCATGGCCCTGCGTAGGCTCGGTAAGGACCCGGAGAGTCCCAGTGGCGGCTCCCCCACCATCTACCTCGACGAGGAGAAGGACAGCTACCTCGTGCAGGGGCTGAAGGTGGAGGACATCGAGCGCCTCGGGCAGATGGACATCCCCGGCCACGAGTCGGTGGTGGAGATCCCCCGGCGCATGGTGCAGTTCTTCCTGGAGGTGAAGAAGGCCGATGAGGACCCCGACGTTTGAGGAACTGTTCCGCGACTGCCAGCGGACGGCTCTCCACCTGGAGATGCGCGACGCGTACATGAAGTCGGACCCGGCCTTCATCGACTGGAAAGCCGGCCTGACACTCGACCCGGCCGAGCGCTGGGGCGACTGGCACGGCATCGTCACGGAGGCGACCTCGCGAGGCGTCGAGGTTCGCCGGGCCCGGGTCGTCTCGACCCCCGTCAGCGAGTACATCCGCTTCGAGTACGACGTGACGCACGGACTGAACATCGCCGCAGGCGAGGACGTCCGCTGGCTCTCCCGGCGAAACGCAACGGGCCTCGCGCTTCCGGGCAACGACTTCTGGCTCTTCGACTCCAGCCTCGTCCTCGTCAACCACTTCGACGGCGAAGGCGAGAACATGGAGGTGGAACTCACGGACGATCCGGAGGTCGCGAAGCTCTGCGAGTCATCCTTCGAGGCCGTGTGGGCGCGTGCAACACCCCACGCAGAGTTCCAGTCGGCCGAGTCGGCCTGATAGCTCGAACAGCACAGTCGTAGCGACATGACATCGCCATCTTCGAGCGTTCAGGAAGCCCGCAGGGCCCTGGGCAAGCGCCTGAGCGAAATCCGGCTCGAAGCCGGGCTCACCAAGCGAGCGTTGGCCAGCAGCCTCGGCTGGCACGAGTCGAAGTGTTCGCGCTTTGAGAGCGGCACGCGTCCGCCCTCGGAGCGCGACCTTCGTGCGTGGGCCGCTGCTTGCGGTGCGGAGAGCGCGGCCGAGGATCTCGTCTCGACAGCCCGCGGCATCGAGGGCATGTACGTCGAGTGGCGCCGGATGGAGCGCACCGGCCTGAAGCAGGCCCAGGAGTCCGTCCTCCCTCTGTGGGAACGCACCCAGCGCTTCCGCATCTACTCGCCGTGGCTCATTCCCGGCCCCGTGCAGACGGCCTCGTACATCACCGCACTGCTCACCTCAATTCGCGATCGCCGCGGCCTGATCGATGACGTTCCGGCGGCCGTCAAGGTGCGTGTGGAGAAGCAGCAGATCGTGTACGGCAATCACACGTTCGCGATCCTGCTGGAAGAGGGAGCACTCCGAAAGCGCATAGGCGGAACGGATGTGATGGCCGGTCAACTCGGTTATCTGCTCAGCGTTATGGCGCTGCCTTCGGTGAGTGTCGGCATCATTCCTGAAGACGCCGACCGTTCAAGCCTCTGGCCCGTCGAGGGCTTCTTCCTGTACGACGACCACACGGTCCACGTCGAACTCGTCTCGGCCCATCTCGCCGTGACACAGAAGCACGAACTTGCCATGTATGCCGAGACGTTCACGGATCTGGCCGAACTTGCCGTTTACGGCCCGGCAGCGCGCGAACTCATCACGGCAGCCATCGAATCCCTGGGGTGAATGCCGGGCAAGTTCCGGCACACTCGTAGAGCCCCTCCTGTCGCCCTTCCTAGCGTTACTGGCACGGCCGGAAACGCGCACTGAAGGGGCGAGACGGTGATCATTGTGGCAAGTAGTGGCAAGGAATCGAGAGCAACCGACAGCGCGGGTACCGAAGTTCTCCCGGTCGCCGTCGAGACGATTTCGGAGAGCACCGAGGCAGCCCTCTTGATGCAGATGGCCACCTCCACCCGCAAGGACATGGACGCGTCTCTGCCGGAGATCGTCGGGCACCTCAACCTTCTACTCGGTGAGGATCTGGGGGCGGACGAGGACGAGGACGTGCGGGAGTTGTTCCGCAAGGGGTACCGGCTCATCGACTTGCAGAACCGTCCAACCGCGGAGACTCCGTCGTTCGGCGTCTTCATCTACCTCCGGGATGTCGCCGACATCACGCGAAGGCTCCTGTGGATCTACACACAGCGCCACGGGCTCGGTGCCCCGTGAGTGTCCGGGAAGACCAGGTCGTCCGGGAGCTGTCCCACTACATCTACGAGCACCCTGACGAGCAGATGGCGCTGATGCCGGTGTACGACGCCGCCCGCGACCACGCACAGCGCGGGACCTGCACCCACAGCCGACGCTGCCCCCTCGTGACGACGGGCGCGGTCGTCGTCGACGAACGCAACTGCGTCCTGTCCCTGCGGTACCAAGGGGCCTTCGCCCTCGCGGAGGCGGAGCCGGAGGAACAGGACGACTCGCTCAGCGGAGCGGCCCTGCGCCTGTTGGCCGAGGCGGTCGGCATCCGCGATGTGTGGACGGACCCCGACAGCGAGGGCCCTTTTCTGATCGACGTGACCAGAGCGGGGCAACACAGGTATGGCCCCCGCCTCCGGATCGGCTTCCGGTACCTCTTCCGGGCCCACTCCGGCGCCGTCGCCCCCATGGCAATCGAAGCGGGCACGGCGGCCTGGATGCCCCTCGGAGAAATCGGTATCCCGTCCGTCCGCGACCGTCTTCACGGCCACCTGGTCGGCGCCCGATGAAGCCCCGCGACCAACAACTTGCCTATGTGGCAAGCGTGTTAGCGCTCGGCGGTTCGATCCTTCTGGCCATCTGGAGAGGCTGAATGTACGAGCGTCGCTCCACCGACCCGACTCCTGCGCCCTCTCCTCCTCCCCTCGGCACCATCGCCGGTCAGAGGCAGCCCAGCAATGTCCGCATAGGCGACTTCGTGTGCCTGGACGGGCTGTACTTGCGGGTCCGTGACATGAGGTCCGCCGGCACCGCGGGGCACCGGGTGCTGGTCTTCGACGGGCACTCCCCGTGGGTCATGAGGGAGCCGACGACCACGTACCGGCCCATCGAACTCCTCTGACCCCGGACCCCATTCAGCCATTACGAGAACTGTCACCTCAGCCCAGCGAGGAGCTTTGCCATGCGCTTCCGCAAGATTCACGGAGCGGGGAACGACTTCGTCCTGTTGACCGACTCCACACCGGACAGCGAGAAGGACTGGTCAAAGGAGGCGGAACGCCTCTGTGCCAGGCGAACCGGCGTAGGCGCGGACGGCCTTGTCATCAGCAGCCTGATCAGCATCAGCCCGGTCGTTCTCGAAGTCGGCTGCTTCAACGCCGACGGCTCGATCGCGACGATGTGCGGCAACGCTCTGCGGTGTACCGCCTGGGCCGCACACCATGACCACGGCTTCCGCGAGATGCGTCTCCGCATGGCGGGGGTGATGCACGAGGCGATCGTGAGCGACGACTCCGTGTGGGTCACGGCCGAAGTCGGCGCCGTCCATCCCCGCCGCGTGCAGACCGTCATCAACGGCAGGCCGACCTGGTTCGACAGCGCCCACACCGGGACCGAACACGTCGTCGCCGTCGTGGACGACGTGGACGCCATCGACGCCGTAGTCGTCGGGCGCCTCGTCCGCCACCACGCGGACCTCGCCCCACTGGGGACGAACGTCAACTTCGTACAAGCCGCCGGCAGCCAGGCGCTGAAGATCCGCACCTACGAACGCGGCGTCGAGGCGGAAACCCTCTCGTGCGGAAGCGGAGCCGTCGCGGCCGTCGCCATCGCCACCCTGCGCGGACTCGTATCGGCGCGGGCCGTCACCGTCCACAACCGCGCCGGGGAACCGCTCACGGTCCGGCCGCATCCCGACCGACCGCAGCGGACTCACTGGGTCGGCGGGCCGGTCACCAACACCTTCGAAGGGGTCCTCGCATGACTCAGTTCCTCGACTCCAGCTCTGACCTCGCGGTGCGGGAGGCCGCCCAGATACTTCGCAACTGGCAGCGTGACCGCGAGGGGCTCGGTGTCGCGCTCGTCTACGGGCCGGTATCGGCAGAGGACCGGCTCTACCACTCGAAGTGCCCAGTGGACCAGCGCTCCGTGACCGCCTTGTCCGAGGCCCTCGACGACATCGGGGCCCGCTGGAAAGTACTGAACCCATGCGAGCCGGACTTCATCGTGGAGTTGGCCGGGTACGACGTGGCCCTCTCGAACCTTCATGGGCCGTACGGCGAGGACGGGAGGTTGCAGGGCCTGCTCGACTACCTGCGCCTGCCGTACTGCGGCAGCGGAGTCGCCGCGTCCGCGGTGGCCGTTGACAAGATCCTCTGCAAGCGGGTGATGCTGAGCCTCGGCATCCCCACACCCGGATGGTGGGTGTGGTCCGGCGGCCCGATGCACTGGAACGGGCGCGCGGCGATGGTCAAGCCGCCCTTCGGCGGCTCCAGCGTGGGCATGAGCCTCGTTCGCGAACAGGCGGACCTCGCCGGGGCACTGGCGGACGCCGCTGGCGAGGAGGGTGAAGACGTGTTGGTCGAGGACTATCTGACCGGCGTGCCGCTCACCGTGGGGTTGTTGGAGCTGCCCGGTGCTGTCGTTGTGTTCCCCCCGCTGGCCACCGAGGCCACCGAAGCGGAGTTCTACGACGCCGACACGAAGCTCGATGTGGATTCCCGGGGCACCGTGGCCGTACGGGCCGCCGAGCTGCCGCCCGAAGTGCTGGTCAAGGTCACCGACTACGCCACCGCTCTGTGGGACGGGCTGGGGCTGCGCGGCTCGGCACGCGTCGACTTCATCCTTACCGAGGACGACCAGCCGTACGTCCTGGAGGTCAACAGCACACCGGGCATGTCCCGCGACAGCAACTTCGTGGTGGGCGCCGCAATGATCGGACTCACACACACGGATGTCGTAGTGGCCATGCTGCACGAGGCGTTGGCCCGCCCGCCCTACGATGTCCCCCTGCCCACTCCCGCGTTCGCCGGCACCACACTGACTCGGGAGGCTGCCGTCTCACCGTAGGAGCACGCCGCTGTGTCGCGCGTCCACGATGTCCCCATGTGCCGACAGCTCATCGCCCCCGCCGAATGGGATCTGCACGGAGGATGGGCGCTCGGGGACCGGACCGAATGGTCCAACCGGGCGTGCGGCCTGGCGTCACTGAGAATGATCCTGCTCGCCTACGGACGCGAGGCACCCACAGTCACGGAACTGCTGAAACTCGCGGTCAAGGACGAGGTTCTGACCCCGCGTGGAGCGCTCCACGCGGGGATCGCGGGCCTGGCTACCGACCTCGGTGTCCCTGCGACCGCAGAGCCCGTGTCCGTCGAGGACCTACTCACTCGCCTCGATAATGCACCCGCCATTGTGTCCGTGACCGAGCAGTTCCCCAACGACGGACGCTCCGGAGGCCACCTCGTCACCCTCCGCGGCTACGAGGACGGCCCCGACCCAACGATCTTCATCCGGGACCCATCGGCCTGGGGCCAGACACACGATCGAGTCCCCTTCAGCCGACTGTCCCCTTCCTACACCGGCCGCGCGATCACCTTCGCGCCTCTGAACAACGGAGAGTCTTGATGCCCGAGGCAGACGGCGACACGACTGAGGCCGCAGGCGGCCGGAGGATCGCCGTACTCGGAGAGATGCTGGAGCTGGGCGACGAAGCCGTGGAGGCTCACCGCCAGGTCGGTCGCATGGCGGCCGAGAACGGCGTCGATCTCATCGTGGCGGTCGGCGACACACTCGCCAAGCAACTCGCCCTCGCGGCGGGCGCGGCAGGCGTGCCGGACATCGCGATGGTCGGCGACAACGGCACCGCCGCCGCCTACCTGGCCTCCATCCTCCGCCCCGGCGACGTCGTTCTCGTGAAAGCGTCCCGCGGTGGACAGCTCTGGCAGATCGCCCAAGCACTCACCGGGCAACCCGTCACCGGCCTGTAAGCAGCCACCGACCCGCTAGCACGCCAGGACCAGCCGACTCTGGCTCACTCGACCGCAGGCATCTCACTGCGGGCCGGGACCGAGAGCGCCCGATGCGGGGTCTACGAGGTTCACATAATACGGCGCGAAGGGTCCTCAGCTCTCAGCCGTTGAGTTCGGCGCGGCACACCGAGCAGTACATAGCCGCATAGCGTGCCTGCCAACGCATCAACTGACCGCACCCTGCACACAGCCCCAACGGAGCTGGAGTTCGAGAGGCAGGCCCGGAAGAACGCTGGGAAGAACGCCGATCTCCTCCGATATCTCGGGGCTTCCGTGACCCCGTGGCCCACGACGGCTGCGGAGGCCACCTACGCGGTGTTCCACGACAACCTTGAGATTATGTGGAATCAAGTTTGTCAAGATTCATTCGGCCTGTGATGAACCAAGAGGTGGAGTGCCACGTCGTAGTTAGGTACGCCGAGTCTCAGGGAGGTACGTGTGAAACGCTGGTGTGTCGTGCAGTGGCTGGCTGGAGTGGGCGCCGTGGGCGCTGTGATGGTCGGATGCGGCGCTGCCTCCGGTGGCACGTCAGGAAGCAGTTCGGAGTCGGCACGGCCGTCGGCGCCGTCCTCCATGGTGAGTAACGATCCCACGCTCTCAGCAGCAGCGGATGAGGTGGATGCGGTCGTCCATCCTCGTTATGAGGACTGGTATGCGAGTACCGTCCTCGATCACCGAGGCGGCGTGATGACCGTCTACCGGAAGCCGGGAAGCGATTTGGACGCGGCCGTTCGCTCCCGAGTGTCCGGACTGAAGCTGGTCTTCAAGGACGCGGCCCTGTCCGAGAAGGCCATGCTGGCCCTGGTCCAGGAGATCATGGCCGACACCAAATACTGGCGGGAGCGGGACATCGTCATCACCGGGGGTGGACCACTGAGCGACGGTTCAGGGGTCGAAATGATGACGCAGGCGGGAACGGACGCGGAAGCGACGCGGCTGTCGAAGCACTACGACAGCCGCGTCGCGGTGGAGCGCGGGACTGCTGTCGGGGGCCCTGCGGAAGAGTTCACACCATCAACCCAGAGCCCGGAGTAGGCCAGGGGTGGTTGGACGTGTCAGAAGTGGACGCCGAGATTGTTGGCGGCCACAGTGACATCCGGATACCACCAGCGCCAGGAGCAGTCACGGCCGTTGCCGTTGGGGACGCCGGGACAGTCGATGATCTGCGAGCCGTCGTAGGCGCTGATGACGCCGCGGGCCACACCGTTACCGGAGCTGGAGATGGTGTAGACAGGACCGCCGCTGTCGCCGTTGCCGATGCCGGAAGCCCTGTTGGCGGCTTCCACCCGGACCATGTTGGTGACGGTACCGAAGCCACCGATGTTGACGGTCTGGTTGACGGCAACGATGTCGTAGCCGCAGATGCTTCCGGAGAACGCGCCGCCCTGGCAGATCGTGTCGCCGACACGGCTGCTGGAGCCGCTGGTGACGGGACGGCCAGAGTTCGTGTCGCCGTCCTCGATGGACGGACCCTCGTAGACGGCGTTGCCGATGTTGCCGAGGACGAGTTCGGCGTCGCGACCGGGATCCTTCCCGGACAGCACGGTGCCGATGGTGTTGCCGGTGCCCGTGCGCCACGTGGTGCCGCCGCAGTGCGCGGCCGTGAGGATGTAGCGGGCGGCGCCGTTGTTGCCAGCGACACCGAACCCGGTGGTGCATGCTCCCGTGGCGGCCCCTGAACTGTTGTGCTGCGTCGCATAGGCGCCACCCCAGTAAGGAGTGGTGTCGGCGAGCCGGCTGGCCTGGCGGGGGGCCACGCCCTGCGTGATGTCCAGGTCCACGCTCTCGGTGAGAGCGGCATCGAGGTCGGCGCGGGAAAGGGTTGTCAGTTCACTGTCGGTGTCGACGGCGACCTCGACGCCGTTTCCATCGGAGCGGGGCCCGACGGAGGCGATCGTCGCGCCGTTGACGGAGCCCAGAGAGGCCAAGCGGTCGGACTCTTGGAGGAGTTGCTTGAGGGAATACTTCGCCTTTTGGGTCTCGACGGTGATTCCAGACCGCTCGATCTGCTTGACGACCTTGGAGACTTGCCGGGGAAGCTCTCCATGCCAGTAGAGGGTGACGGTGTTTGCGGCGGAAGTTATTCGGTCTCCGGCGAAGCCGGAATCGCCGAGCGAGTCGGTGACCGACTGAATCTGGTCGGCTGCCTTGTTCAACCGCTCCTGGACGGCGAATCGCGCTTCCTGGTCGGCGGGCGTGCCTCCGATGATTTCCGCGTTGGGTGTGGCGTCAAGCAGTTTCTTCGTCGCGGGGGCGTCGGCACCTGCGGGGTCCGCCGCTGCGGGTACCGCGGTGGCGAGTAACGCCAGTGCTGCGCCGCTGATGGCCCAGCCGCCGAGTCTGAAACGATGTCTTGTCGAGGTGAGTGGCACGTTCGTCCTCCGTTGATACGGCGAGATGTAACGTTTCATCAACCGACTTGCATGTCGCGCGCGTTACAGCATCGTTTGGCTGTGACAGAAGCGTCAACAGGGCCGCACAGTCACAGCACTGCAGGGCGTGCACTTTGCGCCAATTCCTCGGCTCGGATTGAATCAGGGCCGGAATCACTCGCTTCGTTTGTCAACGGCCGCTCAGCTGTTTCCGGAATTATCGGTTTCGACTCTTCCGGTCGGTGTCAGAGCCCGGTTACCGCTCGTCGGAGCTCACTCGGCCGGTGTCGTGGAACAGGTAATGGATGGACGATCGTCCGGGCCAGGGTGCACCAAACGGCTCACCGTTCCTGGTAGCGGAGGGGCTGATTCTGCGCCTACCCCCTCCGCCCCCCAAGGCGCGCCGACCAGCTCGGCACCTTCGGCGCCGCTGGCGCCTCGACGGTGCAAAAACGGGTCCTCAAACTCCGTGCCATGCACAGCAACAGCGGCTCGACGCCTACTGGACGTTGTGTACCGCCCGACCGTCAGCAGGTGCGCGTCTATCACCAGCACCCTCTCTTGGGGGCCGCACCCAGTTCATTCCTGTTTGCCTTGGCGGACCTCCACGATGGGCAGCATGGTCGCGGTGGCAGGGAGGCCCAGTTCGCGTGGTGCGGGTCCTGCGGGTGTGGGGGTGTCGTTGAGCCGGTCGAGGAGGGCGTTGAGAGCGGTTTGGCCGTCGTCGACTGCGGCGCGTTCGTCCTCGGTCAGCGGGATGGAGGCGAGCATACGCTGCAAGTTCTCCTTGGCTTCGAGAAGTTGGGCCTTGCTTGAGCCCTTGGGGGTGTAGAAGTCGCAGCGGGCGCAGGCCATCCGGTGCTGACATTGTTCGAAGAAGGAGTAGGTGCACCAGCCGTGGCCCAGGTCGTAGTACTGCCAAGGCTCGCCGGTGGCCGCCGCCCCGGAGGCGACGGCGTCACGGTCGACGAGGACCTCGATGGTGCGTACGTTCCGGGCGAAGTAGCCGGCCTCGCTGTATGCCTTGGCCAGCGTCTTGGGGGAGATCTTCGCGTAGAACTGGGTGGAGCTGGGCGACCGGTGTCCGAGCCATGCCTGCAGCTCGAACAGCGTCATCGGCTCCTTGGCGTTGTAGAGCTGGCTGGCGATAGTGCTGCGGGCCCGGTGGCTGGTGATCTTGCCGCGGACGTCGCTGGCGGGGACCCCGGCCTTCGTGCACAGCGCCGGGATGATCGTGCGGTTGATGTAGTCCTTGGAGACGCGCTTTGCGCGGTGGGCGAACAGGAACTGCACGCGCTCACCGGTCTTGCCGTCGAGCATCACCGGCTGCTCGGGGCGGACCGCCTGCCAGACCTCAACGGCCTGTCCGAGCAGCGGGTCGACCGGCTTGGTGAAACTCGTGCCGGTTTTGTGGGTCGGGACGTCCAGCAGGCAGACGGCGTCGCGGGCGAGGACATCGGCGTCATCCGGGCTGACGGCCGTGCCGTCATGCTGCCAGCGGACGCACCCAGTGCGCAGGCGGCGGATCTCGTCGCTGCGTTGGCCGCTGAACAGCCAGGTCAGCGCCATGGCACGGGAGAGCTCCAGGGGATAGCGCGGGCCGCTGCTGGTCGTGGGCAGGTCCTCGGAGGCGAGGTTGATGCCGGCCCACAGCAGCTTGGCCCATACGCCGTCGGCGATGACGCGGGGGTTAGGACCCAGCAGTGCGCGAACGCTGCGGGGCGTCTCCAGAGCCCGCCCGGGATCGAACCGGCGCGGAATCCACTCCCATTCCTGAAGGTCGCGGAAGAACGCGCGGCTGGCGGTGAGCGCACTGTCCTTGGTGGAGGGGGACATCGGGTCTCCGAACACACCGCGGGTGGCGGTGCGTTCGACGTAGTCGCCGATCCGCATCCGGTCCACCGTTGCCACCCAGGCCGCGCAGGTCGCCCGGGTCCACTGGGCGGGCTCGGTGATCTGCGGGTGCTCGGCGGCCAGCCACCGGCCCATGCGGGCGAGATCCTGGCGGTAGGCCATGCGGACGTTGCGACTGAGTGTGGAGGTGTCGAACCACCCGCGGGCCATCTCTGCCCACGGCTCCGGCACATCCGTCCACCGCTGAGCACGCAGCAGCGTCTCATTGCGTGCGACGGGCGGCTCGCACCGCCCCAGCGCCGCCAGCGCCCGCTGCAGCGAGTGCAGGTCACCGGATGCCCTCCCGGTAGAACGCACCGCCTGACGCAGGCGCTCCAGCAACGCCGCGTCCATGTCCTCCAGCAACGGGCTGCGGTTGAGGAGCATCGCGTGCGCGATCAAGGTGCGCACCGCGCGGTTGCCCGCCGTGTCCAAGCGGTAGCCCCAGCCGCGCAGCAGGCCGTAGACGGTGTTCACCTCCGCGTCCACCATCTCGGGGCCGAAGACCGTGCGGGCCAGGCGCAGCCGCTCGAAGCGGAGGAACAGGGCTTCATCCACGGGCGCGCCCAGGAGGTAGGCGTAGGCCAGCAGACGGGGGCGGCATGCCCGCGACACTTGTGCCAGCCACTGGCGGCTCCATTCCTGCGCGTCAGGGCCGATCAGACGGGTCCACACAGTCGGGTCCCAACTCCACCACGCTGACCCGGCTTCGGCAGCGCGGGCCAACAGCATCCCGACCACCTGGTAGTCGACCCATCGGTGATGTCCGGCCCTGTCCGGGATCCACAGACAGGACCGCACCTGCTCCAGCGGCCCGAGCAACCGCGCCAGCGCACCGCGTTCTGCCCGGGTCAGCCGGGAGGAGTGCAACAG
This sequence comes from Streptomyces sp. ActVer, assembly GCF_027270795.1. Lineage (NCBI taxonomy): Bacteria > Bacillati > Actinomycetota > Actinomycetes > Kitasatosporales > Streptomycetaceae > Streptomyces > Streptomyces sp. ActVer. The sequence goes on along the minus strand of NZ_JAPWHT010000013.1, from coordinate 19,817 downwards.
CCGCGGGCCGGCCTGTACCAGCACCACGCGCTCCTCGGCGCTCAGTTGCGGGTCCCTGTCCCAGGACGTGCCGTCCAGCGGCCAGGCCCACTCGGGCGGTGCCGTGTTCCCTGCGGCCAGGGCAGGCGCGGTCATTGCGGCCGTCCGATGCCCTCGCCGCCGGCGCTCAGCAACGCGAGCCGCTGGGCATGGACGTGCTCCATCCCGCGCGCGAACTTCTCGGCCAGGTCCCGGCCCGACAGGTGGATGTAGCGCATGGTGGAGTCGGTGTGCTGGTGTCCGGCGAAGGTGGCGATCGCGTGCACCTCCCAGCCCATCCTGGCCAAGTCCGTCAGGCACAGGTGCCGCGTGGTGTGCGTGGAGAAGCCCTGCACCCCGGCCTCCACAACGATCCGGCGCACCACCTTCGACCACGTCCACAGGCTCAGAGGCTGGCCGAAGTTACGCCGCGACTCCGACAGGAACAGCCCACCGCGCGCCCGGCTGACCGTGGCCCGGTGCACCAGGTACTGCGACAGCAAGACCCCGGTCGCCGCCGAATACGGCACGACCCGCTCCCGGCGACTCTTTGGTGGTCTCCGCCCGCACCCGCACCAGCCGCCGCCCCGGATCCAGGTCCTCGGTACGCAGCGAGCACAACTCCTCCCGACGCAGCGCCGCATCGTAGGCCAAGGCCAGCATCAGCCGGGTACGCACCGGCTCGGCGGCTGCTACCGCCAGAACGGCCCGCCACTGCTCGTCGCTGGGAATCCAGGGAAGCTTCACCAGCCTCCGCACCAACCCACGCTGCCGCCCGCCGCCACGCGCCCCAGGCGTGTAGCGGCCCCGTCCGACGGGATTGTCCTGGCGCAGCCCCTCCTCGATCAGGAAATCGTAGAACAACCGCACTGACACCAGACGCTGTTGGAGCGTCGCGTTCGACAACCCGGCACCCGAGTCCAAGGCCACGACGTTGGCGCCCCGACGACTCGGCCTCGACCCCAACTCACGCACATACAGAGCGACATGGGCCCGTGTGGCCCGCGCCGGTTCCACACTCTCCCGCTCACACAACTTCAGGTACTCCGCCAGCCCGCGGGCGTAGGCATCGATCGTCCTCGGCGCCCGCCCCAAGTCCTGCCACACTTGCAACCAGGCCACTGCCTGCTCGTGCCGACCCAATATCGGCCACTTCTCCCTCAGCTCGACCATCTGCTACCACTGATCCCTTCAGTCCGTAGGTCCCCCTACGAGACCACCAGCCTCGCAAGAGATTCCACGTAACTTCTACCTACCTGGAGACAGACTGGCCAGCGTGGTGGGCACGCCGGCGGGAGCTGATCGACTCTGGTGACGGCTTCGCCGGGAAAGACGCAGTCACCTACCGGGAGGCAACTCTGACTGCCTCTTCAGAGCCGCCCGTCGAGCTGGTAGCCATGCTCGACAACGTCCAGCATCTGGCGAAGTAGGTGTCAGCCTCTTTCACTCATTCCGGGAGCTGACCTTGCACGTCGGCTCCCGGATGTGGTCACGTCTGCCTCTTAACCAGCAAGTCCCTGACCGCGCTGCGGTCTCAGTTCTGGTCTCATTCGCCGACGTCCGGGACCGTTCGGAAGCTCGCCGACCAACCGCTCCGCCGCAGGTCGGAACGTTCCCGATCTCCCCCGAACCCCCAGGCGAAGACTTGGAAAGCGTGTTGGGGGCAACCCCTCACGAGTTCGAATCTCGTATCCTCCGCCAGTGCCTCACCGGGCACGATGTCGAAGGGACCCACCGCTTGCGGTGGGTCCCTTCTTCGTGCGTGGTTGCAGTTTTGGTTGCGTTTACAGGCGACATTCGAAACATTTCGACAAACAGGCAGGCGCACGCCGCCGCGACTCCTGGCGGGCAGTCGGCACCGACCTGCCCTGCGGATGACCTACGGAACTTGGCGGTAGATGTCGCGGCGGTTGCCGACGGCCAGGACCCACACGATCAGCTGACCGTCCTCAGCGGTGTAGACAACGCGGTAGTCGCCGACCCCCGCCAGGGAGGTGATCGCCCTCAACGAGCAAGTCGCCGAGTTGGACAAGCTCGTCGAAGGCCGGTTTCGCGAACACGAACTCGCTGACACAGTCCAGAGCGTCCCCGGCATCGGCGCCGTCCTGGGCGCGGAGTACCTCGCGGCCGTCGGCGGCGACCGGGAGTAGTTCGCCTCACCGGACGCCCTGGTGGCCTTCGTCGGCGTCTCTCCCGCGCCCCGGGACTCGTGTCACGGCCTCGGCTCAGCTCCGGCCTCGTCGGAAAGGTTCCATGTCGAGGCCAGCCAGGTCAGGTCGGCTCCGGCCTGGCGGCGGGTCGCCCGCTCGCGCGAGAACAGTTCCTCGGTCTTCGTCAGCACCAGCGTGTACGGGCGTCCCTGCCGCCTGGTCTGATGGCCTACGGGCAGCTCGGCCGTGTCGATCCTGCTGTGCACGTGGCGCCGTCCGTCCTTCGCCAATGGCCACTCCAGTGTCCGCCGCGAACGGGAGCCGAGAAACGCACCCAGGGTGCCGCACAGCTCGCAGCCGCACCCGGTCCACGCCACCGACCAGTCGTCCGCGGCGCGCGGCGCGCGGCGCGCGAGCGCGCCTAGCCGGTCCCCGCACTCCCGTGCCACCGCTCCGAGCCCCGCCGCCCGGGGCTCGCCCCCCGTCTGTTCCCGCGCCGCTTGGCGCAGCATCGGCAGCAGGCACTCCAGGACCGTGTCCGGGCAGGAACGCAACGCTGCCATGATCCGGCCGCTCAGCTTCGCGTCGGCCGCTTCCAGGACGCGCAGCAGCGGCAGGCTCAGCCGCTCCAACCGCACGCGGCGGATCTCGGCCGGCCCGGTTTCGGCCCACAGCCGCAGCTCACCGTCCACCTGGGCCCAGGCCCCGGTCAACAGCAGCTCCGCCACCGCCGGACTCCGGGCGGAGAGCAGCGCCGCGCACAGCTGGGGAAGCCGCTCGGTCCAGTCGTACCGGTGTTCCTCGAAGCGGTTCTGCGCGCCGCCGAACCAGACCTCGGTGACCTGGCCCAGCCACTGGACGCCGTACCGCTTCGCCACCGCGGCCAGCTCGTCCGCGTGTTCCGGAGTGAGCGCGTCGATCCGGAACGGCTCAAGGAGCATCGCGGCGGTCCCGGGCACCTGAAGGCCGTCGGCCACCCGCAGCGCGTTCCCCAGTTGTCCGGGCTGTACACCACTGCCCTTCCAGAACGGCGCGAGGGACTCGGCCGCAGCGCGTGCGCCGTCCCGGTCGCCCTTGGTGACACGGGCCTGCAGTTCCTGGAGTGCCCACCGTGATCCGGCCTCGCCGCGCGCCGCGAAGGCCCGCTCTCGTGGCCACACCACGACCGCGGCCCGCCGGTACCAGCGGTCCAGCGTGTTGCCGTAGTTGCCCATGTAGCCCTCGTACTGGGAGTCATAGGGCTTCAGGTCCGCACTCGGGGTACTGGCGGCAGTCTCGTAGTCGCGGACGTACAGCGAGATCTGCTCGCCGTCGGCGCCGTCCGGACCGGTCCACCAGCCGAGGGTGATCTCGTCGTCGATCAGGTCGCCGAGCTCGTAGTCCTCGTCGGCACCCGCGCCGTCGACCGCGGCTGCTTCCTCTCCTTCTTCCTCTCCCTCTTCGTCCTCCTCTTCGTAGCCGTAGTCGTCCCAGGGGTCGTACCCGGCCGGAGTGGCGTCCCAGGTCTCCTTCACCTCGGCGAGGGCGAGTACCGTCTCGCACCCCGCCTGGGCGGCCGCGGCGCGCAGCAGCGCGGCACGCTCCGTGTCGGCGCCCTTGAGCCGGTCCCAGCCGAGACCCCGCTGGGTGTACTCGTGATCGAGCAGGTAGACAAGACGACGGGGCGGATCGAGGTGCCGGCCGCCGTAGCGCGGCCTGGCCGGTGCGTTGAAGTGTTGCTCCAGGCAGTGCGCCACGTCGTCGAGCGGGCCGGACTCCCGCTCCGGGGCCCCTCGCTCGGCCAGCAGGTTGAACGTGAGGGTCACCCGGTAGCCGCTCCTGACCGGTGTCACCTCGTGCGGGCAGTCGGCGTAGAAGGCCACCAGGCTCAGCTCCGTCTTCGACGCACGGTAGGTCCGGCTCTGCCCGGCGTGCCCGATGACCAGCTCGCCGCCGGTGTGTGCCGAGGGCAGCGACAGCACCAGCGTGCCCACCATGGCGTCGTCCTTCTCCGAGTCCTGGTGGGGGAGGAAGAACTGGCCCTTGCCGTACACGAGGAGCGCGTGCGGCTCGGCCCTCAGCCTGCTCGGTGCGGGGAGCCCGAGTTCGCCCCGGAAGTACTCCAGCGCGCCGTCGAGCAGCGTCGGCCAGGCCGGGCCGCCCAGCGTGACCTGGTCCGGCGGGATCTGCCAGGTGTCGCGCACACTGCTGTCGCTCAGGGTGTCCTCCCCCCGGCCGAACAGTGCCGGACGCGCCACCGCGATCAGCTTCTTCACCTGCGGCGCGCGCAGCGGCAGACGTACCGGTCCGACCCCGGCCACCTCAAGGCCGACGCCGTCCGCCGGTACTTCGAGCCGGGCGCTGAACTCCGGCGCCTTCGACCCGCCGAGAAGCACGCCCAGCCGCTCCCTCGCGCTTTTGGCCATCGCTCCGTCCTCCCTGTTCCCGCGGCCGTGTCGCCCCGACCCGACTTTACGGAGCAGCGGGACCGCGGGTGGCCGTCTCACCCGTACGGGAACGCCTTCCCCGATACGGACGGGCGGCCGGGAAACACCCGGCTCGGGCCCACATGCCCACGCGCGTCCCCCTTCCGGGGGACAACGGGAAGAGCCAACCCCCGTACCTGACGCCCCGGCGCTGCGGAACAATGGCCCCGTGAACGACGACGATGCGCAACTGCTGTCCCAGGTACGGTCGCTGCGGGAGAAGGGCAGCGGACCGAAGCAGATCGCGCGGGCCCTCGGACTGAAACCGGCCCGGGCGAGTGCGCTGGTGCGCCAGGTGGCCCACGAACAGCAGAGCACGGCCGCGCCGGCCGCGCGCCCGGTGGTGGGCTGCTGGGTGAGCGCCGGCTGGAGCACCGACCTGGAGCTGTCCGGGGCCCCCGACTGGGCGCGTGCCGACGCCGAGGGCGCCGGGGATCCCGGGGTTGCCGGTTTCGCCCAGGTCCTGATCGCCCGGCAGGAGCGTGCCAGCCGGGTCACCGTCTGCGGGTTCCTGGTCGATGTCTACTGCCTCGGCGTCAAGGACACCGTCGGCCCACAAGTGATGGGCGGAGGATCGCTGGACGCCTTCGTACGCGACTACTACCGGGCGTTCGCACAACCTCCGCTGCGGATCGGCCTGGAGCAGGCGCAGAGCATCGTGCACGGTGGTGTGGCCTACGCCCGCACCCTCGGCTTCGAGCCCGCGCCGGACTTCGCGCAGGTCTCCGTACACCTCGGCGAGCCCGGCCCGGCCGCCCCGCGGATCGGCTTCGGTCGCCAGGGGAAGCCGTTCTACATCAACGGCCCACGCGACAACGCCCAGAAGATCGTACGCACGCTGGAGCGCACCAGCGGCGCAGGCAACTACCACTACGTCCTGGGGACGGGGCCCCTGTGACCAGCGACCACGACGAGCATGACGAGCATCAGGTACGCACGACCGAGCACGAGGCGCAGGCCAACCTGAAGGCGGTGCTTCAGCTGTGCGCGGCAGGCCGACTGCGCTGCAGCGAGAAGACACTCCGCCCGTCCGCGGCGACGGTCAAGGCGGTCGCGGAAGCGCTCAGCGGCGGCGACTTCTACGCCGAGGAACCGATCGCGTCCTTCGCCTGGCCGCTGCTGCTCCAGGCCGGCGGACTCGCCGAACTCACCTCCGGAAAACTCGCACTGACCGCACGCGGCAGGTCGGCGCTGACCAAACCGGCGCACGAGACGCTCGCCCTGCTGTGGCAGCGCTGGCTCAGCCGCGGCGTGATCGACGAGTTCTCCCGCGTCGAAGCGATCAAGGGCCAGCGCGCGGCGAACGTCCTCACCGCTGTCAAGCCGCGCCGGGCCCAGGTCGGCGCGGCCCTGGCCGCCTGTGCGCCCGGCGAGTGGACCGACGTCGACACGCTCTTCCGCACCATGCGCAAGGCCGGTCACGATCCCACGATCGCCCGCAGTGAGCGCGCCCTGTGGAAGCTCTACCTGGAGGACCCCGAATACGGCAGCCTCGGCTACGACGGGTTCCACAACTGGGAACTCCTCCAGGGCCGTTACACCCTCGCCGTGCTCTTCGAGTACGCCGCCGTCCTCGGCCTGATCGATGTGGACCACCGGCCGCCGGTGGGCGCCCGCGACGACTACCGCGACAACTGGGGCGCCGACTGGACCGACTGCATCAGCCGCTACGACGGCCTCCTCGCCCTCCGCCTCAACCCCCTCGGCGCCTACGCCACCGGGCAGACCGCCACCTACCTCCCCTCCCCCGCACCGGCCGACACCGCCCCGAAGAGTTCTGGCGGCCTGAAGGTGCTCCCCAACCACGACGTGGTGGCCCTCGACGGGCTCGCCCCCGCCGAGACCCTCCTCCTCGACGCCTTCGCCGAGCGCACCGGCGACCGCGTGTGGGCCCTGACCTCCGCCTCACTGCTCGCCGCCGCCGACACGGGCCGCGAACTCGCCGAACTCCGCCACTATCTGGACGCCACCGCCGCTCCGCTCCCGCAGACGGTCACCACCCTGCTGGCCGACGCCGCCCGCCGCGTCGGCCAGGTCCGCGACACCGGGCCGGTGCACCTCATCGAGTGCGCGGACCCCGCCGTCGCGGCCCTCCTCGCCACCGACCGCCGCACCCGCACCCACTGCACCCGCCTCGGCGAACGGAACCTCGTCGTCCCCCTCGACAAGCTCCCCGCCTTCCGCAGGTCCGCCCTCGCCCAGGGCTACCCCGTCGACTGACACACGCCCTCGTGGGCACCGGACACGGAGCGGCACAGTTCAGTGGTCCCCGGGTTCAGGCCGGGGAGCTCATCCAGGTCAGGGGTGAAGCCTCCCGTATCCATGGCGTGATGCCCGCGTAGGACCCGGTGGCCAGGCCGAGGCGTCCGATGGCACCCCACAAGGCACCTCACGAGATATACTTGACCCCACATTTGATATCAGGAGGAGCATATGAGTCGGACGGTTATCGACCTGGACGACGACCTGGTCGCGGACGTGGCGAAAGCCCTCGGGACGAACACCAAGAAGGAGACCGTCAACACTGCCCTTCGCGAGGTGTTGGAGAGTCGGCGTCGCGCCCTGGCTGTCGCGCGGCTGCGGGCCGCGGCAAGCGACGGCGCATTTGATCTGGAACTGTTCGAGAACAAGGAGAACTACCGCCGGTGAACGCGGCCCAGTTCCTGATCGACACCAGCGCGCTCGCGCGGTTCATGCGCGGGGAAGCGGAGCAGTACGGCTGGGACCAGGCCGCCGCGGCCGGACTCATCGCGACCTGCCCGATCACCGAGCTCGAGTTCTTCTACAGCGCACGGTCAGCTGCCGACCGGGCGCGCGGCATCGAGGACATGCGGCTGATCTTCGGCTGGGTGCCCGTCGACGACCGCGCCTACGACCGCGCCTGGCAGGTCCAGGAAGCCCTCACCAAGCAGGGGAAACACCGAAGTGCCGGAGCTGTCGACCTCGTCGTCGCCGCGACCGCTGAGCTGCAGGGGCTCACCCTGCTCCATCGCGATCACGACTTCGAGTGCATCGCCGCAGCGACCGGGCAAGCCCTCCAGTGGTACGGCCCGGAACACGGCAAGTAGGTCAGCGGTGGTTGCAGTTCTGGTTGCGTTCACCACCGTACGACATCGTTCAGAAGCCCCACCCGAGTCGGCTGCACCGCAGGTCAGAACGCTCCCGCACATCACCGTACCCCCAGACGAACATTTGGAAAGCGTGTTGGGGGCAACCCCTCACGAGTTCGAATCTCGCATCCTCCGCCAGTGCCTCACCGGGCACTAACGTCGAAGGGCCCCACTGCAAGGTGGGGCCCTTCGACGTTGCCCTCACCCCTCGTTGTCCTGGTTTTTGTCCACAGGGGGCGTTTCCGGGGCCCCAGATGGCTTCGGTGATCCTCCGGGCGACGTCCTTCAGCATGACGTCCGGCACGTGGAGGGTAAGGCAACATCCACCAGCTCGCACATGCCATCGATACAGGTCAGGCCGCCACTGTCGAGTACGTCGCCACCTCGGGAAGCCGGACCGTGCGCACCGTCAGCCACCTCATACTCGACCCGCCCCATCTCGAAGCCTGGTGCCACCTGCGGGAAGCCGAGCGCATTTTCACCCTCTCCCGCATCCACAGCGTCATGAGCGTCATGCCCGAACGAAGAGGACAATGGTATCGATAGGGATAGTATCTCCGTCGAGACTATCGCCTACGGGAGGCTTGCCGTGCGTCGCTTCATCGGGCGGGACCGCGAACTGAACGTGCTCGGCAACGCCCTGCAGGCGGTTCATGATGCCGTCGGGTCGGCGAAACCAGGCCAGTGCATCCTCATGCGTGGACGGCGGCGGGTCGGCAAGTCCAGCCTCGTCGAGGAATTCCTCCGGCGCACCGAGACGCCGTACCTCTTCTTCACCGCGGCGGGCGGCACGGCGGAGGACGAGCTGACGGAGTTGCTCGACGCCGTCGCCAGATCCACCCTCCCGGAGCGGGAACTGTTCTCAGAGGAGACCCCCGAGCAGTGGAATGCCGCCTTCAGGCTGCTTGCGGAGATCCTGCCCGATGACAGCCCGAGCGTGGTTGTCATCGATGAGGTTCCCTATCTCATGGACCGCATCGACGCATTCGAGGGCATGCTCCAGCGGGCATGGGACCGCCTGCTCAGCCGCAAACCCGTACTCCTCCTCCTGGTCGGATCCGACCTGTCGATGATGGAGGCGCTGAACAGCTACGACCGTCCCTTCCATCAGCGGGGCCGGGAAATGGTCGTGGGGCCGCTGAACCCTGCCGATATCGGCGAGATGCTCGGGCTTGAGCCGGCAGCCGCCTTCGACGCCGCCCTGGTCACCGGCGGTCTGCCGCTGATCTGTGCGGAGTGGCGGCCAGGGGCCGACGTCTGGGAGTTCCTCCGCGACTCGCTGGACAACCCGATCTCGGCACTGCTGGTCTCCGCCGAGCGGTCACTGGCCGCGGAGTTTCCGCCCCAGGCAATGAGCAGGGAAGTCCTGCGGGCCATCGGAAGCGGGGAGCGAACCTTCACCAACATCGCGCGCGCCGCCGGTGGCATCGCCCACACCACTCTCACCCGAGCCACTGATGTCCTGACCGAGAAACGAGTGGTGGCCGCCGAACTGCCCCTCTCACTGCGGCCCTCGAAGGAACGCCGCTACCGTGTGGCCGACCCTTACCTGCGCTTCTGGCTGGCGTTTCTGGATCCCCACATGGCGGAGATCGAGCGGATGCGTGGAGACCTCACACTGGGCCGGATCAAGGAGCAGTGGACAAGCTGGCGAGGCCGCGCGATCGAGCCTCTGGTCCGGGAATCCCTCGCCCGTCTCCTGCCGGACGAGCTCCTGCCCGCCACTCCGGCGATCGGCGGTTACTGGACCCGGAGCAACGACGTCGAAATCGACCTGGTGGGCGCCGACAGGCAACCTGTGGCCAAGCACTTGATCTTCCTCGGCTCGGTCAAGTGGCTTGGGAACTCCGCGTTCGACAGCCACGACCTTGCCGCGTTGCAGAAGCACCGGGCAGCGATCACCGACGAGCCGGTACCGCTCGTGGCGGCCTCGCGCAACGGGACCCGCTGTTCCGGGCTCCAGGCGGCGTACGGACCCGAGGAACTGCTCAGCGCCTGGTGCCGAAGTGAACGGCACGAAGCCTGAGCAGTAGGCGTCGCGGCGATCGCCGACGACGGTCCTGATCCAATCGATCAGCCGACCGCCCTCAATCGTGTACTCGACGCACCGGCGCCCGATCCCTGGCCGCCACCGCGAGCTGTGCCCTTGGGGGCACCCTGATGACGGCTGAGCCCTCTCCACGCTCTGTCTCACGCACCTCAATGACTCCTGCACCATCAACCAATGCCGAAGAGACGAGAGACTTCTTCGATCGTGAATCGGGCGCGGAGCTTGCAGGCGGAGTTCTGATTGGCGAAGAAGCCGGGTCGCCACAACGCCCCCTCGCGCGGCACAGCCTGCTCCCAGTCGACTGGGACGACCCACTCGCGGCGGTCCTCCCCGCCCTCCTTCTCCGCCGGACCACCGTGCGGTCGGTAGGAGCCTTTGAGCCGAAGGTCAGCCATCCGCCGGCTCTGGCCGTCAATGGTGAGGACTGCGTCCTCGAAGGGCTGCGGCTCGCCGGACACCGTGCCCACGCCTACGTACCCTGCCTTGGGAATGTGGGTGAACACCCGCGCCCCCGCAGGCAGGGAACGGAGTGTGCGGGAGAACCAGTCCCCGCCACCGGCCGACACAAAGCCATACTCATGCGCGTCCTCCCAGCTCCGGCCGCCTGGCTCGTCGCCGAAGGAGACATACCAGTCCGTACCGTTCCACGGCTCCTGTTTCCCCCGCCCTTTCGTTCCCGGTGGCGGCACCACATCCTCGGCTTCGTCCAGAAGCCAGGTGCGCGCCAGGTAGGAGCGCCCCTCGTCCTCGAAATAGCGGAAGAACAGTACGTTGACGGGAACCCCGTAACCGGATGCCAGGTAGGTGACGATCCGCTCGGTGGCGGCGTCGATCTCGCTCGCGACGACGGTGAGGGCGTGGGCACTGTTCAGCGCCTCCGGAGCGCTACCGCCGAAACGCAGCGCGAACGCCTCGTCCAGTTCCGTCACCAGACCCCTGCCGCGGGCGTACGTCGCGTAGATCTCCCGCACTTGTTCGTTCCTGAGTTCCTGGACCCACGAGCCGTAGTCGAGGAGCTGCGCTACGACCTCCCGGGGAGTGCGGTCCCGTTTGAGCTCCAGGACATGCAGGCCACCCTCGGCGTCCATGCCGAGCAAGTCGACGAATTTGCCGTGGTCCGTCTGCACCTGCCGCCCGATCAGCAGGAGCGGCCTTCCCAGGATTTCAGGATCGGCTTCTATGAGGTTTTCCAGCCTCGACTCCAGAGGCATCGGCCGCGTAACCACTCGCACCGGCTTGTCGTCCACCCGCCACAGCCCGAACTCCAGAGGCAACCCGTGCTCCCCACCCGATCCGACAAACGGCATACCTGAACCAGTCAAGCAGCTCCCGAAGACAAGGAGGCCCTGGATGTCAGCGCGAAGGAGACAGACAGCGGCAAGCGGACCGGACCGTGGTTGCGGTTCTGGTTGCATTCACCCCCGTACAGCACCGTTCAGAAGCATCTCCCACACCTACTGCACTGCAGGTCAGAACACTCCCGCACACCCCCGAGCCCCCCAGACGAACATTTGGAAAGCGTGTTGGGGGCAACCCCTCGCGAGTTCGAATCTCGTATCCTCCGCCAGTGCCTCACCGGACACGATGTCGAAGGGCCCCACCGTTCACGGTGGGGCCCTTCGACGGTTGCGGTCTCAACCACAGTCTCAACGCGACCCTGCGGAGCCCTCCGGGGCCGCCCTCGTCGGCAGCCTTCGCCACCTCCCAGATGGTCCTTGACCAGGCCGCCCTGGCGGTCCCCGGCGTGGCCGCGCTCCAGCCCGACCTCGGCCGACGGCCGGCCGGTGCGGCCTCCCGAACCCGGCAGGCCGCCGGATTCCCGGCCCTGCCCGCCCGAGCTGGGATACGGGCCGAACACGCACCCGATGCCCCCGGCCGGCGGGTGGAGGTTCGCTGCGTCCTGCACGAGGACCCACGCGTCGTGGACACAGCCCGCCAGGTCCGTAGCAGGTGCGTTGCCGTAGCCGCCGCCCACCTGACCGCGCGTGGCACACCGGAACCCGTCGCCGTCATGGCGACCGGTCACCCACCAGGTGGACCCCACGCCGCGCGCACCCGCGGTAGTGGGCGGACTCGGCGGAGGTTAATCCCGCCGCAGCAGAGGCCCGAGCGGTCCGAGGTCGATGTTCAGATCGTCCTCGGACAAGCCGAAGTGTTCACGCAACTCGGCCATCCGGTCCTCCAGCGCCATGAGGGTCAGTCCGAGCTGCTCCACCTGATGGTCGCTGAGACCCCCCTCGTCCACGCGACGCAGCGCCTGCCGCTCCATCAACTGACGCAGCAGCTCGACGACGGTGAGCACCAGGCCCGCCAGACCGCGTTCCACCGACTCCGGATCCATCCTGACGCGCGTCGGGCCCACGACTCTGCCGGCGCTGGTCCGACGGGTTTCCCCCGCAGGGACGTGCCCCGTCGCGGCCCCCTTCCTGTACTTGTACTGCCTGTAGTGCCGCGTCCGCCCCACAGCCGGCTCACCGTCCCGACGCGGGCGACGCTCGGCAGGACGGCCGGTCATCGGACACTCTCCTCGGCGTCGAGGCCCGTGCCGTCGGAGATCCACTCGGCGCGGACCGAAGCAACCAGCGCCCGCAGCGAGATGCGGACCAGGTCGATATCGGCGATGCACAAGGTCACCTCTCCGGTGATCACCACGCCTCCGGCCAGCACCCTGTCGAGCAGGTCCACCAGCGCGATCTGCCGGGACTCGAGCGCGGGCGAAGGCCTGCGCACGGGCTGTTCTTCGAGCACGGCCCTCACCCCTTCTGTCCGCTGTCGCCGCTTCCGGTGAACGAGTAGGCCGGCCAGGGGCCGCTGAGTTGCAGCCGGATCTGCGGGAACCGCTGTTCGAGGGAGGCCACGGCGGCGGCGAACTCCTGCGCCCGGGAGTCGGGCACCAGGTAGGAGTTGTTGAGGAGCATCGATCCCTCGTACTCGGCAAGCCGTGCGTCCTGTGGCGGATGCTCCGCCGTCCTCGCGGCCAGCTCGGCGAGGGCCGTATGGATCGCTTCCGCATACTCCGCGGCACGCAGGTGCGCGGTCTCTCGTCCCCTCTGCTGCGCTCTCCGGCGCAGCAGATAGGCGGTGCCGGGGCTGTCCTGATCGCTGGTGCGGTCGCCCGGGGAGTCCGTCACGAACGCCTGCGGATCCGCGTACGCCTTCACACCCCACTCGGTCCGGCCGGCCAGCAGGGCCAGCACGGAATCGAAATCGGCTCGACGCTCCTCCAGAAGGGAACGGATCCGCGCGTCGTCGCGGTAGACGGTCGCGAACCGCAGGGGGACGACCCGCCCTCCGCGGGCCGCCGTGTCGATCACCCGGTGGTGAGCGCGGACGGCCGCCTCCAGCCAGCCCAGATCCTCCAGGTGGGCGCGGAGTTCCTGCTCCCCGAACTCGCTCAGCGGCACCGACCCGACGACGGCGGAGAGCCTTGCGTCTTCGACGACGCGCACGGGCTCGCCGGCCACGCCCCTCAGGCCGGCCGGAAGATCGGGCCCCTTGCCGGACGCCACGACGTAGAGCCAGGTGGCCGACGCGCCGTTCATGCCCCTGGCTCCGTACCGCCCCCGGACTGCCGGCCCGGTGGACGCCGTCGCGGCTCCTCCTCCTGGCGGGGTTCGCCGGTCCCGGGCATCCCGTCGGGGGCCGAGCCACGGCCGGCCTCCAGCTCACCGATACGGCGGCGCAGGCGCTCGTTCTCCTCGACCACGTCCCGCTTACCCGCCGACAGGGTCGGATCGTGCTCCCACCAGTCGATGCCCATCTCCCGGGCACGGTCGACGGAAGCGATGATCAGCCGGATCTTGATCGTGAGCAGTTCGATGTCCAGCAGGTTGATCCGGATGTCGCCCGCGATGACGATGCCCTTGTCGAGCACACGCTCCAGGATGTCGGCCAGGTTCGCCGGTTCGGAGGGGGCAGGACGGCGCGCGGGGCTCAGGCCGGCCCTGCTTGATCCGGCCCAACCCGGGCCTTGGTTCATCGTCACTGGTCATCCGCCCTTCCCCGGTAGTACCGGCGGTCGCGGTGGTACGAGACGAGTTCCCCCTCCTCGTCCACATCGACGCGGTAGACGGCGAGGATGTCGGTGGAGTCGGGTATCCGGTGCGTCTCGACGACCTCGATGCCCACCTCCCAGCCGACCTCGCTGCGCTCCAGGGAGGTCACGCCCTCGGCCGGCTCGCCGGTGAGTTCCTGCACATGAAGCGCCGCGTACTGGGCGGCCTTCCGCGCGGTGACGCCCGGACGCCGGCGTGACTGCGGCTCGGGCGCGTGCCGACGGCGTCGCGACTCGTCCGCCTCACCTTCGTCAGCCTTCGGGCGGGACCGCCGGGGCGTCGCGCCCTTCGTCCCGTGGCTCGTCCCTTGACGCTCCGGATCCGCCCGTTCGCGGGCCCGACGCGGTGGTCCCGACTCCTCGGGCACGGGGCGTTCGCGTCCTGTCCCGGGCATGGCTCACACCTCCAGGCCACCGCTCGGGGGCCCCGCCTCCATCAGACGGCGTACGTATTCCTCCTCCAGGTCCGCCGCCTCTTCCTCCGTGATCTCGCCGCTCTCCCGCGCTTCCTGAACTTCCTCCAGGCGCTGACGGATGACCACCGGATCAACGAACTCCCGGTTCGCCTCCTCGTGCACCCGCTCAGCGATCCACGCCACGCCGCGGACCGGCGCGAGCGGCAGGGTCAGCAGTCCGGTGAAGAGTCCCATGGCTAACGCCCTTCCTCGAAGCCGTCCATCGCCTCGGTCGCGAAGGCATAGGGAGCGACCGGCCCGAGCAGCCGCAGCCGGATCCGGTCGTGCCAGCGACGGGCGAGGTCCTCCGCCGCCTGCTCGAAGGCCGGACGCCGTTCCCGCTCGACCAGGAACGAGACATCCGCGACCGCCTCGGCGGCAGCCGGTTCGCCCGGTGTCACGGCGACCGCGAGCGGCGCCAGACAGCGGTCGATCTCCACGGAGTCGCTGTCACGTTTGTCCGCGATCGCCTCGGCCATGAGTTGGCCGAGCTGGATCCTCCGGTAGTAACCGGCGTCCTCGGGCATGCTGTTCAGCTCGTCGCGCAGCCGCTGCGCCTCGGGCTGCTCCGCGAGCACCTCCCGCAGCACCTCGTCCTGTACGTACCGGGCTCTGAGTGTGAACTGGGCAGAACCTTCCAGCCTGTCGAGGGCGGCCATGAAGGCGTCGTGACCGCACGCCAGCAGCTCATCGGCCACCGCCTTCTCATCGGGAAGGACCGTCCCGAACCGGAAAGGCAGTACCGTTGCGTCCGCGGCCACGAGCGAGTCCAGCACCTGGGCGTGGGCACGCAGGTCGCCCGGCGTCCCCAGCGGCCGGTCGGCGGCCACCTCACTCACGACGGCCGCGATCGCGCGATGCCCGACGTAGGTCACCTGCCCATCGGCACTCCCCACCGCAGGCAGACCCTCCACCACCGTAACGGCTTCGGCCCCCCGGACGACTCCGTAGATGTACCGGCCGCTCTCCGTCCCGGGCGTCTGCCAGGTGGCCCCCGTCATCGGTCCCGTCCCTTACGACGAGCGGAGGATGATGTGCGCCGGGGCTTCGCTTCCACCGGCTCCAACTGCTCCTCGTCCTCTTCTTCGGGCTCGTACTCGCCCTCTTCGTCCTCGTCCTCGTACTTGCCCTCTTCGCCCTCTTCGTCCTCGTCCTCGTACTTGCCCTCTTCGCCCTCTTCGCCCTCTTCGTCCTCGGGCTGCTCGTCCTCGTCCTCATCCCCGCCGTGAAGGAGTTCCTGGGCCTTGCCCTTGACCCCTTCCAGGGCGCCCTTCGTCTTGTGCTCGGCGCCCCCCTCGCGGATCTCCTCCATGATCCCGGGCAAGCCACGTGTCTCGGTTCCGCTGCGGGCGAGGTCGAGACGGTTCACCGCCTCTGCGAAGCGCAGATACGTGTCGACGCTGGCAATCACGATCCGGGCGTCGATCGTCAGCAACTCGATGCCCACCAGCGAGACCCGGACGTAGATGTCGATGACCAGACCCTTGTCGAGGATCAGGTCGACCACCTCGGCCAGACCGCCCGAGGAGGGCCGGTCCAGGTAGCGGTTGCGTTGGCTTGCGACGGTCATCACACTCACCTGGCCTTCGTCCCGGACCGCCGGCGCCGATGGCTGGCCGGTTTCTCTTCCTCCGCCTCGGGCTCTTCTCCTTCGTCCTCCTCCTCGTCTTCTTCCTCCTCGTTACGCGGCTCCTCTTCCTCCGCCTCTTCGAATTCGTCCTCGGGCTGCTCTTCGCCCTGCTCCTCCTCGTCGCGCACTTCCTCATCAGTGCGCACAACCTCGCCGTCGCGCACCTCGCCCCGCCACCCCTCGACCTCCTCGGGGTGCAGAAGTACCTGGCTCATCGCGTGCCGGCGGAAGTGCTTCAGTTCGAGCCGTGCCCTGCGGCCCTGGGCACGCCAGAGGTTCCCGGTCCGCTCGAACATGCCCTGCGGGTAGTACTGCAGAACCAGCAAGATCTTGGTGAGGTGCGGCCCGACCTCATGGAAGGTCACCGCCCCGTCCACATGGCCCTTGTCGCCCTTCGACTCCCAGATGATCAACTCGTCCGGCACCTGCTCGATGACGGTCGCCTTCCACTTGCGGTGAGAGAGGAAGATCTGCGCCTTCCAGTTCGTCTCCGTCTCGGATTCCTGCTCGACGTCCTCCACCTTCTTCATGAAGGTGGGGAAGTCCTCCAACTGCGTCCACTGGTTGTAGGCGTCGGAGACGGTAAGGCCCACGTCGATCTGTTCAACGATGTTGACGACCTTGAGCTTCTTGTTCTTCTTGTCTCCGCCACCGTCGCCCGGGCCGCCGGACAGCGTCTCCTTGACCTTGTCCTTCGTATGGGAAATGCCGTCGCCGACGGCGGACTTCACCTGCGAGGTGCCTTGAGACAGAAGGTGCTTGCCCCCCGCGAGCGCCGCTTTGGCTTTGAGACCGCCGCCCAGTCCGTCGCCGTGAGCCAGATCCTGGACCTTGTCCGTCACATTGGTGACTGCCCGCTCTCCGAGGGCGGCGAGGAGGTTCTGCGCTTCTTCCAGCAAGCGGTCGGTAGGCAGCTCTTTGGTCAACGTGCCCAGGCCGCCCGAAGTCTGACCGTCCGATCGTTGAGTCATACGTCATCACCCTCGGTCTCGCCGTGCGGACCCGCCACTACCGGACGACCCGGAACTCGCGGTCCTGCGACCAGTGGCGGTCTTACGGCCGGCGCTCTTGCTCGCGCTCTTGCTGCTGCTCGCGCTGGTCTTCTTCTTGTCCGTAGCGGGACGAGTGGCCGGCGTCCTCGTACGGCCCTTGCTGCTGGGGGCCCGAGTCCGCGCAGGGCGCCCCCTCTCTCGCTGCTTGGCCTCCTCGGCCGGCTCTTCCTCCTCTTCCTCGGCGGGCTCCTCTTCCTCCTCCTCTTCTTCTTCCTCGTCGCGCGGCTCTTCTTCGTTGTCCTCGGGCTCCTCCGCCTCCGGTCCGGCGCGAAGCGACGAGGCTCGTCGTTGCATCCGGTCGCTCAACGAGTCGATGCGACTACCGGCCGCAGCCACGGCGGCGGTCTTGCCCGCCGACAGCAACTCGTTGCGCACAGTCTGCGTGAGCTTGTTGATCTCGGGGGACTTCAGGAGTTTCGTCGCCGCCCCGCCGCCGCCAGGACGGAGGCGACTGCCCGCCGCCATGCCGGCAAGCGCCAGCGCCCATCGCATCTTGTGTGCGCGTCCGAGGAAGTAGCCGCCCGCAAGGGCTAGTGCTACCTGGCCGTTCTTCATGATCTCTGCCTCCTCCTGCATCGAATCGATGCACTGCCGGAGACCCCGCACTCGCGTCGGATCGCTTCAGACTCTGGCCACATGTGGAGTGCGAGGTCTTTCTGAGGCGTCCCGAATCTTGTCCTGCCGTCTCCGGCGTCCCTGCCCGCAGGAGCACATTCATGTCCAATTATTCAGCATTAAATGCATTTGTCACACGCGAGTCCGCAGGGTGGTGGCCTCGCGTCGCGTGGATCGCCGGGCCGGGCGGACGGGTCCTCCACGACAGGTCGGCCTGCCACCGGACCTTGCGCTGTCCCTCCTGGTCAGCGAGCTCCAGGGCGGAGCCGCCGAATCCCGTCACCCTCCACACTTGAGCCCCAGGTCATTGACCTGGGGCTTCTGTCGTTGTCCAGACTTCCCCGGCCCACGCCACGGCAAGCCCCTGCCGAAACGCATGCCCGATATCTCGTTGCGGCGGCAGGGCAGCAGCGTGGTGCAGGTGAACGGGTCGGCTTCTTCGGTCCCGTCGTCTCCCCCGCGCCGACCGGAGAGACGGCCGGACGGTTGTGGGACGGCTTTCTGCTGCTGGCCGCTGTTCCGGGCTTCTACGAGGTCAAGCGGACCCGTACCGAAGAGCCTCGGTACGACATGGGCGACTGACACGGGCGACTGACACGGCGCATCCGGCGAGGGCTCGCGCATTGGCCGGCGCCGGCCGCGAGCCGCCCCCGACCACCGGGACAGGGTCAAGGGCCTGGTCCTGATGGACGCCACGATCCCGGCCCTGACGGCGGGCGTCTCGAAGGCGATCCCCGAGTCGGCCACCGGCATGGCGGCCGAACTGCGTGACCAGACCATCGCGGTGAACGAGGGTCAGAACCCGGAGAAGTTCCTCATCGCCGACGAGAAGGTCCGCTCCGCGGGGAACATCCCGGTGCAGATCATCAGGCACGAGTCCCAGTACGCCGAGGTCCCCGACTACGGGCCCGCACTGGAAGCGATGTGGGCCGAGGGACAGGAGCAGTGGCGTGCGCTCTCCGGCCGCAGCAGGATCGGCGTCGCCGCCGGAAGCGGCCACTACATACACGTCGACCGCCCCGACATCGCCGTCAAGGCCATCCAGCGAGTCACCGCACAGGCCACGGCCCGCTCGTAGTCACCGAGGAACTCCGGCCCGGACACTGCCAGTTCCCTCCCTTTTCCCGTGCTCGTGTCCTCCGCTCGTGCCTCGCCAGGCACGATGTCGAAGGGCCCCACCGCGAACGGTGGGGCCCTTCGACGGCGGTTACTTCGGGTCGCGGTTGAACGACGCCTTCGACCAGAAGTAGCCCAGTGCGGTCAGCGCCAGGGACCAGGCGAGGGCGAGCCATCCGTTGTGGCCGATCTCGGTGCCGAGCAGCAGGCCCCGCAGGGTCTCGATGGCCGGCGTGAACGGCTGGTACTCGGCGATCGGCTGGAACCAGCCCGGCATCGCGTCGACCGGGACGAAGGCACTGGAGATGAACGGCAGGAAGATCAGCGGCATCGCGTTGTTGCTGGCTGCCTCGGGGTTCGGGCTGACGAGGCCCATGCCGACCGCGATCCAGGTGAGCGCCAGGGCGAAGAGCACGAGCAGCCCGAACGCCGCCAGCCACTCCAGAACTGTCGCGTCCGTCGACCGGAAGCCGATGGCCACCGCGACAGCACCCACGAGGATCACGCTCATCACGCACTGCAGGACGCTGCCGACGACGTGTCCGATGAGTACCGAAGGGCGGTGGATCGCCATCGTGCGGAAGCGGGCGATGATGCCCTCGGTCATATCCATGGAGACGGACACCGCGGTACCGATCGTGGTGCCGCCGATGGTCATCAGCAACAGGCCCGGCACGAGATACGCGATGTAGTCGGAGCGGTCCGCGCCACCGCCACCGATGCCCGCGCTCATCACGTCACCGAAGATGTAGACGAAGAGCAACAGCAGCACGACCGGCGTGAGCAGCAGGTTCAGGGTGAGGGAGGGGTAGCGCCGCACGTGCAGGAGGTTGCGGCGCAGCATCGTGGACGAGTCGCGGACGGCGAGGGCGAGGGAGCTCATCGGGCATCCTCCTTGGACTGGCTGGGCCGAGTGGGCCGAGTGGGCTGAGTGGGGACCTTGGTGCTGCCGGTCAGGGCGAAGAACACGTCGTCGAGGTCGGGGGTGTGCACGGTGAGTTCGTCCGCCTCGATGCCGGCCGCGCCGAGCCAGTCGAGGACGGAGCGCAGTTCGCGCTGGCTGCCGTCGCTGGGGATCTGGAGGGAGAGTGCCTCGTCGTCG